>NZ_VFIY01000006.1 GCF_006385175.1 Emcibacter nanhaiensis | reverse complement strand
CTGCCTATTTCACATTGAAGGTGACCGGTGTCATATTTTCGGTGTCGAGCCGGACGCTGATCCCGGGAGTGAGGGCCTCTGCCGCAGTGGCGCCGCCGGCCATCACATGCCAGCCCGCCTCGAGCCGGCCGCCGTCTTTGCCCACCAGCCGCGCCGCCCCGATGAGGGCCCGCAGCGGATCGCCGAGAATGGCAGAGGTGGAGCCGGACTGCACCTCTTCGCCGTCAAAGCTGATCGCCATGGCGAGATCGGCAATGTCGGTGTCGGCCGGATACCAGTCGCCGACCACATAGCTGGAGGTGGAGGTGTTGTCCGCCACCACATCCGGCAGATTGAATTTGAAATTCTCGTAGCGGCTGTCGATGATCTCCAGCGCCGGCGCCACGGCGTCCACGGCGGCCAGCGCTTCCTCGGGGCTCACCTCGCCGGCCAGCGGCGCCCTGAGGCGGAAGCAGATTTCCGGCTCGACCCGGGGATGAACATAATGTTTGAGGTCGATCTCGCCGCCGTTGTCCACCAGCATCACATTGGTGAGCCGGCCCCAGATCATTTCCTTGAGCCCCATCTGCTTCATCTTGGCTTCACTGGTGAAGCCCATCTTGACCCCGACCTGATGCTCGCCGCGGGCGTAGCGCCGGGCGAGCGAGAGCGCCTGCACCTGATAGGCTTCTTCCAGGGTCAGGTCGTGACCGGTTTCCGACAGCTGCGGAATCGCCGTCGCGGTACGCGCGGCGTCATCAACGATTTTAGCTATTTCGTTCAGGTCTTTGCTCATCTCAATGGGTCTCCCTACAACTTGACGCAGACGTTTCTCAGTTCGGTATAGAATTCCAGGCTGTGCACCCCGCCCTCGCGGCCGATGCCGGACTGCTTGGTGCCGCCGAAAGCGGTGCGCAGGTCGCGCAGGAACCAGCTGTTGACCCAGCAGATGCCGCAGTCGATCTGTGCCGCGACCCGGTGACCGCGGGACATATTCTCGGTCCACACTGCCGACGCCAAACCGTAAACCGTGTCATTGGCCCGCGCGATCACTTCCTCTTCCTCATCGAACGGCGTGATATGGCAACAGGGGCCGAAGATTTCTTCCCTCATGACCGCACTGTCGTCGCCAAGCCCGGTCCAGATGGTCGGCTCGACCCAGGCGCCGTCCTTCAGGTCGTCCGGCATGTCCGGCACGCCGCCGCCAATGACCACGGTCGCGCCCAGGTCTTTGGCCAGCTTGTAATAGCCCAGCACCTTCTGCTGATGCTCCTTGCTGATCAGCGGTCCCATGTTGACGGTTTCGTCTTCGGGACGGCCCAGCTTCAGGCCCTCGGCCCCCGCCTTGAGGCGGGCGACAAATTCATCAAAGACCGGCCGCTCGACAAATACCCGCTCGGTGCCGAGGCAGACCTGGCCGCAGTTGGCGAACACCGAACGCATGGTGCCCTCGATGGCCTTGTCCATATCACAGTCGGCAAAGACAATGGCCGGGTTCTTGCCGCCGAGTTCGAAGGAGACATCGCGCACCCCTTCGGCCGCCGCCTTCATGATCGCGGTGCCGGTGCGGGTCTCGCCGGTAAAGGTGATGGCGTCGACGCCCGGATGTTCAGTCAGGAACGCCCCGGCGCTGTCCGGCCCGAAGCCGTGCACCACATTGAACACGCCCCTGGGCACGCCGGCGTCATTCATCACTTCGCCGAGCAGGGTCGTGGTCAGCGGCGTCTCCTCGGACGGCTTGACCACCACGGTATTGCCGCAGGCCAAGGCCGGGCCCACCTTCCAGGTCATCAGCAGCAGCGGCAGGTTCCACGGCGAGATCACCCCGATCACCCCCTTGGGCGTGCGCACGCCGTAATTCTGCGCCCCGGCCCCGTCCGGCGTCTCGAGGAAAAAGCCTTCGGTCGGCACATTCCTGATCACGTCGGCAAAGACCTTGAAGTTGGCGGCGCCGCGCGGAATGTCGATATGGCTGGCCAGGCTCTTCGGCTTGCCGGTGTCGAGGCATTCGGCCTCGAGGAATTCGTCAAACCGGGCGGTGATGCCGTCGGCGACCCGGTACAGCATCCTGACCCGCTCCTCCACACTCATGCGGCCCCACGGCCCCTTGAGCGCCGCCCGCGCCGCGCTGACCGCGGCGTCAACCTCTTCGCGCTTGCCCTCATGCACCAGGCCGATCAGGCTGCCGTCGACCGGACAGCGGTTTTCAAAGGTGAGCCCGGACGATCCGGCGGTATATTCCCCGTTGATAAAATGAAGACTTTCTCTGTCTGACATGATCATTCCTCAAGTGTGAGATGAAAGAAAGATGGTCCCCGCCATGGGAGCAGCGGGAACCATCCCAATGCTGTAGGACGCATTGTTAAGTTACGACTCCCATAAAACGGTCATTGAGCTGGCGTTCATAGTAGAAAATACCCTTGCCCACTTCCTGCATTTGCCAGACCCGCAGCGGATCGCCCGGATAATAGCTGTAGCCGCCGGCAAAAACCTCGTTGCGGTTGCCACTGGGATCAAAGAAATAAATGGTCTGGCCGCGGGTAATGCCGTGCCGGGTCGGCCCGATATCGAGGGAGATATCATATTTGGTAATGATATCGGCTGCATCCCTAATGGAATTCCAGTCCTCGATATTAAACGAAACATGATGCAGCTTGCCATCTTCTTCATTACGGACGATCGCCAGGTCATGGGCCTTCATGCCACAACTCAGGAACACGGCAATCTGCAGGCCGTCATCTTGGCGGATCACTTCCGTAGTCTTAAAACCGAGGGCATTCTCGAATACCCGCTGGGCGCCATCGATATCGCCGCCATAAAGCAGACAATGATCGAACCGCAACGCTTTCATGCCGTGCGGTTCCGTACGCCACAGGTCCGGATTGTCAGTTTCCGGGCCGTTGTCGGAAAGCTCCATGTCGGCATAAAGGTCAAACCGGTGGCCGGTCGGCGCGACAAAGCTGATGCGGCGGCCAACCCCCGGCTGTTCCCCCGCCGGGACATGGCTGACTTCCATACCCTCCTTGACCAGCTTCGCTTCCAGTTCCTTCAGCACATCATCGTCCTGCACCTTGAAGGCCATCACATCGAGGCCGGCTTCGTCCGCCTCGCGCAGGATGATGCTGTGGCGGTCAAATTCATCATAGGCCTTGAGGTATACCCGGCCGTCGTCCCCGGTGCTAACCACATTAAGGCCGATACGGTCCCGGTAGTGCACCAGTGCCTGTTCCATGTCCAGCACCCGGACCTGGGCGAACCCCGGCTTCAATACTCCAGTCATTGCCATAGTTTAGTCTCCTTCAGCTTTCTTTTCCCTATATGTTTCCGGCAGCAACGCGCGCCGGTTCTTGCCGGCCAGACAGACGGTCAGGTCACTTTCCGGATAGAGCCGGCAAGCCAGGGCATATCCCTCCGCCTGCTCTTCCCCGCTGACATGACAGGCCGCCATTTTGCCCGTTTTATACTTCCCCGAGATCACCCTGACCTTGCAGATGCCGCAGCCGCCGCCGCGGCATCCCACAGGAATACGAGCCATTCCCTGTGCCTCCATTGCCACCAACACCGATTTCTCCGGGCGGCAGCAAACCCTCTTCTCCACACCTTCAATAGTGACCGTGAAAGTTTCGTCCTGCACCGGATCAGATCCTCTTGAACAGCGGCGACTTTTTCACCTCCTGCCCATCTTCTTTGGTCAGGAATTTTTCCATGAAGATATCCTTCTCAAACAGACGGCCTTTCATCAGGCTGCGGATCGAGGCTTCGATCATCGGCGGCGGACCGCAGAGATAGGCCTGATGTCCCTTAAACTCGCCGTTGAAATACCGTTCCGCCGCTTCATTGATGAAGCCCGTCTCACCGTCCCAGTCATCGCCGGCATCCATTTCCGACAGCGCCGGAACGTAAGTGAAGTTCCCGTGCTTCTGCTCCAGGTCGCGGAAATACTCCTGGTAGTAGAGATCCTGAAGCCCGCGCACCCCGTGGAACAGATAGATTTTCTCGCTGCACCCTTCTGCCAGCAGGTCCTCGATCATGGACTTGGGGCTGGACAGCCCGGAGCCGCCGGCAATGAAAATCATCGGCTTGTTCTGCGACTTGCGAACGAAAAACTGGCCGTAAGGCCCGGAAAAGGACAGTTTGTCGCCAACATTCAGTTTTTCATGCAGGTAGGTCGTCCCGGCTCCGTCCGGCACCAGCCGCACATGCAGTTCCAGTTCCGTCGGTTTCTGCGGGGCATTGGCGATGGAAAAGGCCCGTGGGCCGTCCACTCCCGGTATCTCGAGCTGGATATATTGACCGGCCTGAAACTCGATGCCGTCACCCTCCAGGGCGATATGGATGGCTTTGATATCGGGTGTCAGGTCGACAAGCTCGCTGACGGTTCCCTCAAAATCGCCAATGGGCAGATACTCGGCATCCTCGTCTTCCTCGATATCTGCTTCGATCACCGCGTCGCTTTCCAGCGTACAGCAACAGGCCAGCGCCTTGCCCTCGTCCCGCTCGAAATCCATCAGCGCGAACGGAGAGGCATCTCCCAGGTTCACCTCGCCCTCCAGCACCTCCACCTTGCAGGTGCTGCACAGGCCGTGGTTGCACTGGTAGGGAATATAAATCCCGGCCCTGAGGCAGGCGTCGAGAACGGTCTGCCCCTCCTCGACCTCGACCACTTCGCCGATGGGTTCTATGGTGAGCTGATAGCTCATCAGGAGCCGCTCCCGCCAATCCCGTCGAGGCCGGGCGTGGTAAAGCGCAGCAGGCCTTTGTGATGGATGCCGTTTTCCACGAGAGACTTGTCCCCATCCGGTTGGAAAGGCTCGTTATTCAGCAGCCAGGTCACCGCGGACCAGTCGATCTTTTCGAAATCCGGATGCTGGCTGTACACCCCGGGCAGCACCTCCCCGACCAGCGCCTTGAACGGCATGTCGGGCGGCAACGGCAGACAGACCGGGGAACAAAACATCAGGTGATGTTCCCAGTTGATATAGACCAGCTGGTTGCCGTGGAACTTGTCCTCGGTGTCCTTGGGCTCGAATTCATATTTTCCGATCGCTTTTACTGACATGATTTTCTCCCGACTCCCGTTATCCTGCCGCCCTGATGCGCGCGGCCTGCCATTCGTTCCACAGTTTCTGTTCCGGAGAACCGTTGTAATCCAGATTGTCGGAACCGAGGTTGAGGCCATACCATTTCAGAACATCCTCAATGTCGGCGCCGCCGCAATTGCCCTGATAGATCTGGTGCACCGGCAGCCAGGCCTGGACATATTTTTCCGGCTCGTTGTCGAAGATTTCCTTACAGCCGTCGGAGCAAAAGTGATACTGATCCCCCTTGTAGGTGGAATTGCGGAACACCACGGTGGTCGGATCATCCATGTCGGTGAAGCCCATGGGGATCTGGCAGGTCTGGCACAGCATCGGCAGCGTGTTGTTGTAGAACCGGCGGCCGGCCTTCTCTTCCTCGCGCCAGTACTCAAACCGCGGGCGGTAATATTTATCGAAAGTGTTGGGGTATTTCTCGGACAGCCAGTCCAGTTCCTCATCTTCCGGAATCCAGGTGTGGAAGCCGGCGGCGTGGGTATAGTTGTAGAAAATACCCCAGGCCTGGTGGCTGATATGTTCCGCTTCCCGGGTTGCCGTTTCGGCATGTTTCGGCGGCTTGATGCCATAGCGGGCGAGATCTTCAAACAGAGCCCCGCCGGCCTCGACAAAATAGATATCCCAGGCTTCCTTCCAGGACATGATCCGTTTCGGCAGCATATAGTCCATCATCATGGCCACCAGCGCCAGCAGGCGGGTGCCGCGCCAGAACCATTTGTCCATCCATTGCTGCACCAGCGGGATGTTGCGTTCATCCTGCTCCAGCATAAATTTGATGATTTCCAGACCCAGCGTCATATGGCGGGCTTCATCGGACTGGGCGGAAAATCCGAACGTCACCGTCGCCATGTCGCCGTTATAGGCCGCCCCGGACATGAAGGGCACGAACAGCAGGTTGGTCAGCACATATTCAAAACTGAAGGAAATCGCAGTCAGGAACTCGAACGGCCCCGCAGTCCGGGCATCGTCGAAAAAGGATTTCGGCACGGAAAGATACCAGACCCGGTCCAGCATCTGCGGCCCGCTGTGCATGCCGTCGAAATATTTATTATAGTGGCTCATGGCATGAACCTGAGTCTGCGCGTGGCGCAGTTCGTCAATCGCCTGCATCTGGCAGGCGACCCTTGCCCCGGCGCCCTGGAAATGACGGCCCACATGGGTAAAGCCGCGCGACGCCTGGTATTCCAGCGGGGATACCCCGGTCAGGAACAGTTTGATGGCATTGACATAGCGGGCATCGGTGACGCCGAGATGGCCATTATTCTGGGCAAAACTGTCGATCACCGCATAGAGCTTGCGTTCTTTTTCCGACTGGTATTTCCAGTAGGCGTCCATGGTCAGCCGGAACGGATCCTCCCAGGCATCCCAGTCGTTGATGATGATGCCTTCGTATTTGTCGTAAGGATAGACCTTCTCCATCGGCTGATAGGTGGTTTCCCAGTCGAGCCCGCGGGTCATCATCGCATAACGCTGTTTGAGGCCAAGTTTCTTTGCTTTCTTCTGTGTCATAACTGTCTCCGTATATTCCCTGTAGTTCCGGAAGGCGCCGTTATCCCCAGCTCAGTTCCAGATAATCATCCTCTTCGTCCACGTTGCCGGCCAGGCTGATAACGCTGAGATGCAGCTCCTGCACATCCCAGTCCCGGCCGATCAGCTCCTCGACGGTGGACTGTTTGACAATCAACCGGCCGTCGCAGTCGATCTTGACCATGGCCGGATAGATGTTGACGGTGGCGTCAGGGTTGTCCTGCTCAATGGCCTCGATAATCGGCCGGGCCTCGTCATTGTTCTGCAGAGTGATGGATACGTTTCTGCTCATTTACCCGCTCCCTGTGCCTTGATCCCGGCCTTGGCGGCCCGGGCCTGAATATTTGCGTCAATCTCTTCGAGCACAGCGTCTGCCCCGTCCCCGAGGACGTCTGCCGCCAGCGGCCGGAGGGCATCGATGGTGCGCACTGTCCAGTTTTCCACCCAGGAACCGAGAAGTTCGGCATTCCCGGCACTTTCAGAAGCCGTCACTTTAAGCAACTGATCAACCCACCGGCATTCATCGGCAAACCAGTCGATCATAAATTCGCTGAGCATGGACATGGCCGCCCCGTTATGCCGGGCGCCTTCCCGGTCGAAATGATCGTACACCAGCGGGAAGATGACGCTGTCCATACAAAAATACTGGGCCACCGCCTGCTCGAACCAATCATCGAGCACAAATGTGTCCTCCACCATCTGGCGCAAAGGCTGCCAGTTGCCATGCTCCAGCCAGTCGGACCTGGCTTCATCGAGACTTTCACCGGAGTTCCCGTCGATAAGCAGGCCAATCCGGCTGATGATCTGCGCGATACCCAGCCGGTCCATCGCCGCAAACAACAGTGTCTGGGAGACAGCCGTGCCGTAGGCCCTGTCTGACGCGTGGCAGCCGTTCATATTGCCGCCCCATTCAAAATGCCGCAGCGGAAGCAGGTAATGTTTCACCTTGTTCACCCAGGCGGGGTCCACCTGATCCAGAAGGCCGCGCTTTTCGACAAATTTGAAATTGGCCTCTTCGGTCTCCATCATCTTGTTACGGGCCATGGTGTAGGTCCCGTAATAGAACTGGCGCGGATCGTTGAACGCGTACCAGTCCTGCATCTCGATGGCCGTCAGACTGGTGTCATACAGCTCGCGGTCGGGCGCCCAGGTCGGCCGATAGTGGAAATGTTCGGTGGCCTGCAGGTCCCAGGTGCCTTCCTGGTAACGACTTGCCGGCTTGTCGCTGCCCAGCCGTCTGGCGACATGGCTATAGGTCTGCCGCCGGGGCTCGATCACATTTGTCTTGATATCCAAACTCACATGAAGTCTCCTTATTTCGACGCCTGAACATCCCTGCCGCGTCCTTCACGCCACAAAAGCTGTTCATAGTCTTTTTTTACATCCGCCAGGACCGTCACCGTCCGGACATGGTTTAGTTCACAAAACTCTACGAAGGCCTGCATGGGCATCACCAGTTCCACAGTCAGCTCAGGCGCGCCCACGGTAAAATCAAACTCGATGAAGCGGTTGCGCCGGACCCCCGTCACTTGGGCGGTCTTTTCATACTCAGCGAGATGATCTCTCTCTTCAGGCGGAAGCCTTCCCATTCGTTTCTCCCTGTTTTCTTCCCTGTGTAGCAAGGAGCATGCCACTCTCCTCATTCCCCATAAAAATATTCTAAGTAATTGTTTTTTAATATTTTTTTTCGCTCCAAACTGCATCCCGACCAGACTTGTAGAGCGACATTGATCAAATCATCAAATCCTCTATTCTGCCGATTTCACCAAATCATTGACCCCGGGAAACTTATCCGGCCTCGCCTGAATCACGGAAGCGCGGCGCGAGGTCCGCCGATACCAGTCGGCAGCTTTCGGAAAGGTGTCCGGCACGGGGAGGCCGTACACTTCAGCCAGGGTAAATCGCGGCATCAGGGCGCAGTCGGCAGCAGAGAAGGACTCTCCCCCGAAAAACTCCCTGTCCCGAAGCTCCCTCTCCAGGACGCTCAGGCACCCGGTCCACTCCGCGGTAATCCTGCGCAGCAGTTCTTCAGGGACTTCCCTGCCCGGATTATTTCTGCGCTCCCGGACGATCGGAAACACAGCTTTGCCAACGCGGTTATCTGAAAAAATATGCAACTGCCGGATCCGGGCCCGATCTTCGGCGCTGCCCTCGAACAACCTGCCGGCACCGAAGCGTTCTGCGACATATTCCACCATCGCTGCGGACTCCCAGATCACCGTATCCTTGTCCGTGATCATGACCGGCACACTGTTGTTTGGGTTAAGGTCCCGGACCTCACGGCTTTTTTCACCCAAAGCCAACACAGTCTCTTCAACCGGAACGCCCAATTCAAACAGGGCAATCCTCACCTTCCAGCAAAAGGGGCAATCTGTGCGGTGGAAAAGCCTGATCATCGGATAGTCCCCTAGAGCCGCCGCAGGCGCAGGTCGTGCAGATGTTCGCGCAGGAAATCAACCCGGTCGTTGCCCCAGAAAACCTGGTCCCCAACCACAAAGGACGGCACGCCCATCACATGATCCTGCTGCGCCTCGTGCCAGTTTTGCTCAAGCTGCTTGTCGAAGTCGGCATTTTCAGCGGCCCGCTGGATGACCCCGCGGCCGAGCCCGATTTCTTCCCCCACTGCCAACAGGACATCCATGTCGCCGATATTGCGTCCCTCGGCCCATTCCTGGCGCATAACCTCGACGATATATTTGTGCAGCAGGCCTTCCTGTTCGGCAGCCAGGGAAATCTTGGCGGCCAGTGTCGGATCTGTTTCAATCGGTGGCGGTGTAAAAGGGATGCCTAGCCTTCTGGTAAAGCGCGCCACATCCTGGCGCACGACTGGAATTTTTACCTTGGCCCGATCCGGATTGGATCGACCGGACCACCCCCCAAGCGGCCGCCAGATCATCTTGGCGTGGTAATCCTCGAAGATGTTGTAAAGCACCTTGGAGACCAGATAGCAGTACGGACTTCTAAAGTTAAAATATACTTTTATATCAGTTGGTTCAGGCATCTTATTAAACCTTTTTCAGAGAATGGTGGCCGGATGGGCTGCCCATCCGGCCACTATTGATTATTTGCCGGTCACCCGGAGGTTCTGAACGGTAAACTTGTTACGCGGGTTCAGTTTGGGATCCACTTGTCCCTTGAAGTGACCGGTGGTGCAATGCTCACCCTGCACATCCAGCATCATGAAGGAGTCATCGATCGACACCCCGCTGCCCTTGTTCTTGGGCAGGTGATAGTCCGGGTGCGCCTGTCCGATGACAAAGGTCTTCCACAGATCGCCCTTGCGGTCGTAGATCACAGTCCGCGGCAGGGTGAAGGTTTCTGCATCCACATAATGAACGCGCTTGCTGATGGGATGGTTCTCGTCAACCGGTTCGGATTCCAGGATATAGACCTTGCGCAGCTGCCAGGTAATATTCGGGAAACAACCGCCCTGGCCGCCAAAATCAACGAACTGGTAGCCATCGCCTTCCTTGTCTTCCTCGCTCAGCACCAGTTCATTGTGCTTGTAGAACGGCAGCAGAACATTCCGGGTCCCCTTGTAGGTCCATTTCATGTCGGAAATCCGGCCGTTATAGCCCTCGAAATCCTCGATCATCAGGTCCGAACCCAGGAAGGAGTCCGTGGTCTGACCGGTGGCCAGACGGCGTACCCGGCGCTGGAAGCCAAGGTACAGCCAGGCATCTGCCTTCTTCAGGTCATCATCATAAAGATGCATGAGCAGCTGGGTGTTGCGCACATCGAACGGTTCCAGCACCTGCACATAGATGGCACGGAACAGATCGCCCGGGTTGTTGGGCAGGTCCGGCTTGGGATCATCACCAACACGGTGCTTCAGGTTCAGGAAGTGGAAGTTGAACTTGATGGTCCGTTCAATCTTGCCGGAATTCAGGTCCCTGAACTTCCAGTAGAAGGGATAGATGGCGGCGTTATCCCCCCAGTTATAGCCGAACTTATAGTTCCAGGCCAGTTTCTCCCCGGCCCGCGGGTCGTTGATGTCCGGTTCCTGCGGGAACGGACGTCCGGCGACAAAGCCGTTGATCTGCCCCGGTTTCTCCCCCAGAGAAACCTTGCCCAGACCTTCCCGCGTGGCATTGATATAGCCTTCGTTGAGAGTGAAGGGCATGGTCTCCCCCACCTTCATCTCGGTCCAGCCCCGCTTGATGAACTCATACATGCCTTCGTCAAGAATTTCCTTGAACTGGTCGACGTTGGTCTGGTTGATGGTCATGCCGGGTGTCAGTCCTTCATAGGTCGGCACCTGGTTCTTGTAGGGATAGAAGCTGTTGTCTACAACATTCATATCCTGGGACTGGGCCGGCAGGGCGCCAAGTCCGATGGTCAGTGCGGCAAGAGCCGTTACAATTTTTGATTTCATGTCAAAATTCCTTTCAGAAAATCTTTTTTCACGTCTGGACATGGCGCTCAGAAGCGATACCGCAGGGTGACCTGGATCTCGTCTTCAGCCTCTGCCATGCCGATCGGGCCGGACCGGAACCTGCCCAACGGCTCGAAACCGCCAAGACCGACAGAACCGGGTTGAGTGGGATCGGTGTGGAACGGCGTGGCCGTAAACGGTGCCCAGGGGTTACAGCTCCGGCAATCGTCAAACTTCTTGGCGCCGGCGCCGAATTTGAAGTTGGCCGCGACAACCAGCCGCCAGCTGTCATTGATCAACCAGTCAACAGACGGTGAGACCACCGCGGTCTGGGCCCGGAAGTCATAGGCGGCGAGCAGCTGCGGGCTGAGACGGTTCTGATTCCACCAGCCCTTGAGCAGGAAGGTGGCAATCCAGTTGTCTTTCCAGTCCGGGATACCGGCCTTGCCAAATCCGGGCGCCCCGGCCAGGGAACCTGCTGTGTCTTCCAGTTCATGATCCAGGATATGCTGGCCGAAAATCTGGGCCGAGATCAGGAACGCCTTCTCGTCATTGAGGAACGGAATGAATGTATCCCGGTCCCAGCCGATGACATACCGGAAGACATCCGACTTGGAGTAGAGTTCAGGACGAAGGGTATTGGCGAACTCCTCGCCGGTGGTATAGGCCGCCTCGATACGGAACACAGACTTGAGGCTGTCGGAATAAATATCCAGTGAGCCACCGAACAGGTGAATGCGCGGGAACTCGATATCAAAGGCAATAAGATATGGCCACTGCTGGACTTCACCGGTAAAGTTGTTCATGGCTGCCGGACCGACACTGCCGCCATGCAGGGACGGCAGCTGGGCCAGGTAGGACAGATAGTTCAGGGAGAAGCCAATCTCTTTGAACACACCTTCAACCTTGAAGCCGATCTGGGTATTGTCCAGCTTCCACTCCGGAAGGTTCGCCTGGCGGATCCCGATGGAATGCGGGGCGAAGTCAGTGGCCGCCAGACCGGTAGTATCCGGCACCGGCAGCCCGGCAAAGTTGGCAACCGTACAGCCATAGTCCCAGCAGTTTTTCATGCCGCGGAAGAATTCACCGGCAGCCAGGATCTGATAGGGTGTTCCTCCCTGACCCAGGTTGCTGGGCCGGAACCTGTCGAAGTTCCAGACCACACTAAAGTTCAGGTCCTCGAACCCGGCAGCGGCCCCCAAGCGGTATTCCGCCGTCAGCATCCACTGCGGAATACGGATATCCTCCAGTTCGTCATAAATATTATGGCGGGAGTAATCGACCGGGTTGATCACGTCGAGAACACGGAACAGGTCAGTCCGGCCCCAGACCACCTGCTGGCGGCCGAGACGGATGTTCAGGACATCGCCATTGTCAAACCCGATGTCACCATCCAGATAGAATTCCCGGAGGAAGTCGAGGCGGTCGTTGAATTCCGGGAACCGCAACTCATCCAGGGAGGCGTCCATATAACCGGCAATACAGCCCCGGTTATCCACATCACAGGGACGGACCGGCACCCCGAAGGCCACACCGCCCTCGGTGGCGTGGGTATTTTCCCCCAGGACAATCAGGCCTGCATTGGGATTGGCCGCCGTGTCAAAGCCAAAGAAGGCCAGGCCGGTCGAGACAATGCCGCCGCCATGCGGCACGGCAGCCGGACCGCCGCTGAAGGTGCTTTCCAGCATGATGGAACCGCCGGCATCCTTGCCGTATTCATCGCTATTCAGGTCGTAAACACCGTCATAGGAGCCGCGCAGGGTAGTATTCAGTGACAGATTGTCAAACAGGCCGCCCACGTTGAAGCGTTTGGTCATTTCCACCTGCAGGGTATTGCGGAACTTGGAGAGTCCTTTGTCCTTGCGCACAAATGTGGCGTTCTCCACGAAGCCATAGAGTTCAAATGTTCCGTCATCGGACGTATAGGCCTGGGCGCCGGGAGCCCCGGCCAGGGACAGTGCGGTCGCAAGCGCCGCCCCGCCCAGTAGTTGTTGTATGCGTGTTTTCTCTTTCATGTATGTCCTCCCATTTTAAAGGATCCAACAAATGGTTTATCCCGACACATAACCCCTCCCCTATTCGGCTGCCTCCATAGCCGATTTTTCGGCGATAACGCCGTCTACCATTTGAATGTCGGTGATAAACCTCGGTTTGAAGAGGGTTATCCAGCTTGGCACCACAAAGAGCGCCGCAACCATATTGAAGACCAGCATCATGACCAGCAGCAGGGCGGCATCCGCCTGGAACCTGAGGTCAGACAAAAAGACCCACATGACCACACCAAGGATCAGGGCGCCGGCGGTAACGCAGACGGCCAGTCCGGTCGTGCTGATCGCCCGGATCACGGCTTCCTCAAGAGTCCGGCAGCGGAGCATTTCCTCCCGGATGCGGTCCATGATGTAAATGGAATAGTCGATGCCCACGCCGATTCCGACGGCAATGATCGGCACCGTATTGACGTTAATGCCGATTTTCATGGCGCCCATGTAGCCGTAACTCAGGATGGTGGCGAAGGACATGGACAGGAACATCAGCCAGCCGGCATGCAGCGAGCCGTAGAAGAACATGACAAACAGGAAAATCAGACCGAGCACCATGGGGATCACCAGCCGGTTGGTTTCAAACACCGCCTCGTTAATGGCTGCGGTTACCCCGACAATGCCGCCGGCCAGATGGAAACTCAGCCCGTCAACGGCATCGCCTTTTTCGGCAATCCAGTCCTTGACCATGTGAATGGCCCGGCGGATGGTGCCGCCCTGATGATCCTTGTAGTAAAAGATCATATTGGCGTCGGTTTCTTCCGGATTGACGAACTCCTTGAGCGCCCCCGGTATGGGGCTCGACGCCATATAGGCAAACATCAGCCCGCCGACATAATATTCATCGTGGGGAACCTGGTTGTATCTCGGATCATTGTTGTGGAGCAGACGGTTCATCTGCTTGACCAGATCCGGCAGGCCCTTGGCCCCGCCCATTTCCGGGTCGTTCAGCATATGCGCCTGAAGGTCTTCAAGCGACTTGATGACTTCCGGCTTCTTGAGGCCGCCTTTCTCTTCAGTCCGGGCGACGATGTATAATTCCTCGGAGCCCGGGAAACTGGTATTGATGGCCTTTGACGACAGGTTGTAGTCATGGTCCGGGTACAGCAGCGGACTGCCCGGTTCGGACTCACCGATCTGCACGAAGCTACTGCCATAGCCACCGACCACGAAACACACGGCAACGATAGCCAGGATTCCGATCGCCCCGGAGCGCGCGGAAACCAGAAAACCGACCCGGGACAGCATCTTCTGGATACCGCCATGCTTGATTTCGATTTTCTTCGGCTGCGGCAGCACCGACAGCAGCAGCGGCACCAGCAGCAAAACATTGATGATCACGCAGATGGCCCACAGGGACGCGTAATAGGACAGCTTGGTATTGATCGGGATCGAGCCCAGTGAAATCAACAGCAGGCCCACCGCATCCGACACCACGCCCAGGGATCCCGGACGGAACAGGCTATCAAATGTATTGCGGGCCGCCTTGTGGCTATCCCCCTCAAGGGAGAGTTCGCCATAATAGCGCTCCACCAGCTGAATACCGTGGGACATGGCCCGGGCAGAAATCAGGAACGGAATAACCAGTGTCAGCGGGTCAAGGTTGAAACCCAGCAGCGACAGAATACCGACGCCCCAGATGGCGGAAACGGCAATCCCCATCATCGGGATCAGCACGCCGTACAGGCGGCGGAAATAGACCACCAGCAGGACGAACATGAACAGGATGGTGAACAGGAAAATCTGCACGATCTGCGGGATATAGGTATAGACCCAGCCCACCAGCATAGGCTGTCCGGTCACATGGATTTTAACGCCTTCCATCTGTTCCCGGTCGCGAAATTCCTGGATCTGCTCGAATGTTTTCTGGTAGTCCAGCGCCCCTTCATTGAGCTGTCCCTTGATCAGGGCTGACTTGAGGTCCGGAGACACCATCAGGCCGTAGACGCGCGGATTGGCCAGCACGGCGGTTTTCAGTTCCTCCAGTTCCAGCTCGGTCAGGGTCGGTTTTTTGGTCGGATCATAATAGGGTTCGGACAGAACGGAGCCTTCCTCCGACAGCCACACTTTACGGGTGGTGCGATGGGTCAGGCTTGTCACCAGGTTATGGTTGATACCGGGCAGGTTATCCACATCCTGGGTCAGCCGGTGGATCAGCGCCAGGGTCCTGTTGTCAAAAATGGTTCCCTCTTCAACCTCAATACCGACCACAACAACATTGGCGCCGCCAAAATTGTCCCTGATTTCGTTGTGCAGCTGGATGTAGGGATGTTCCTGGGGCAACAGGTCCGAAAAGTCGGAATACATCTGCACGGCCGGAATCTGGGCGGCGAAGAAGACCGTAATTGCCAGCAATACGGAAAGTATCAGTTTGGGATAGGCAAAGAGATGATCATCAATATCTTTGAGAAAATGGGTAAACCTAGACATATTTCGTCCCTATAGTGTCTTTAATCTGTTTGCGTATTTGCCCGTTGGCAGAAATTCAGTGAATGGTTCGGAGCAATCCGTTGCCGCCGGCGACCAGGAATTGCCCGTCCTCCAGCGGCACCGCCGCGCGGAGGTAGCCAAATCCCAGCCCTTCAACCGTCAGTGGCCGCCACTCGTTTTCGTGCAGGCTGAGAATTGTTCCCTGGTCGCCCAGGGCGATGAGAGACTTTCCATTCTCGAATATCCGGTAGATCGGGGAAGAGGTGCCGGTCTTCTGGCGGTTCCAGCTTTTGCCGCCGTCTTCGGTGTACAGGATGATGCCCTGCAATCCCCCTACCCAGCCCTGCTGGCTGGTCCGGAAATAGCTGGCGGCGGAATAAAACTCGTTTGGCACGGGTCCGGTTGGAAACCAGGACTTGCCGCCGTCTTCACTGGTATAGACCACGCCAAACTCGCCGGTTATGACGGCATGCTCCGGTGTGACAAACTGAATGCGTGACAGCAAGGCGTCCTCACCAATGGACATGTCCTGCCAGCTCTGCCCCTGGTCCTGGCTCTTAAGGATCAGGGTGAAACTTCCGACAACCCAATAGGCGCCTGTCGCATCACAGGCGAGGTCAACCACTTCTTCCGGGGTATCGATCTTTTTTGACGTCCAGGTCCTGGCATCCGCGCCGCCCAGCCAGATCTTTCGGTTGGTATCGAGTGCGATGAAATTGCCATCGGGACAAGCGGTAATATCGACGAGGTTTGGCAGGTCGACGACCGTATCTCCGGTCAGCTGTTGACGTTGCCAGCTTTCCCCCCGATCGAATGAGGTCAGGACAACGCCCCGACGCCCGACGATGACCAGAGCCTGATCATTTTCAGCTGCGGCCAAAAACTGGTCGCTTCGCTTGACGGCTTGTTGTTCTGATTTTTCCACTCCGGACAGGTCCAGCTTTGCTTCGCAGCCACCAAGAACGGCCAGAAAAATCAGCATGACGCCTGCGAACGGATTCCGAGTCTTTCGCTTGTCGTGTTTCAACACTTTCCCTACTCCCTATATTCTCGCCGCGCCGGTTTTGTTTTTTCTTCATCATCCGACAGGCGGCATCTCCGAAATTGCAAACGGTGTGCCAATTCTGCGCTAGTGGCAGAGATGTCGTTTTTAGAACGACTAAAAGAAGAGGAAATTTCCGGTTGTAGTTTCAGTGACTTGCTTGTTGTCAGTTTATTTTTTCATCCATCACTTGCTGATGAAAAACCGGGCTTGCGGGGCGTTTCGCGGGTTTCCGAAATGATAAAATCAAGCCCCGGACCTGTTTCATCTATTGATCAAATCATCAGATGATCTGTGTGTTTATCTGAGCTAAACTTGGAAAACCGGTGTATACTGGTGTAGATGAGCAAAATCTCATCTCGGGCACAAAATATAATATAGGGAGGCCCTAGTATGACGACGACTTTGAAATATACCGGCAAAACCGCCTTGGGCCAGCCGGAGGACCTGAATGAGAAAATAAAACTTATTCCGGAATTGCCGGACTATATGGACCTTTCCGCCAGGCTCAAATTTGCCCCCAAGGAAGGCCGCATCTGGCTGGACAACATGCGCATGATGATGCTGCATGCCACGTCGCTTGGCGCATTGCGGAATGAAATGATTGAATCCCTCGGTGTCGACAAGGCCCGGGCGCTTCTCACACGTATGGGCTATGTGTCCGGCGCCAAGGATGCGGAACTTGCCCTTAAACTTCGCAGCGGCGCCGACTTTTTCGACGTTTTTTCCGTGGGGCCGCAACTGCATTCCCTGGAAGGCATTGTCAATGTGGAGCCCATCCGGCTGGATGCGGATACCAACAAGGGTCATTTTTACGGCGAGTTCCTGTGGAAAGACAGCATCGAGGATGAAGTCCATATCGAACGGTACGGCCTTGGCGCCGATCCGGTGTGCTGGATGCAGATTGGCTACGCCAGCGGCTATACCTCCGTCTTCATGGGCCGGCCGGTGGTGTTCAAGGAAGTGGAGTGTCGCGCCATGGGCCACAGCAACTGCCGCATTGTTGGCAAGCCCATCTCCGAATGGAGCGATATTGAGGAAGAGCTGGCCTTCATGCAGCCGCAGGCCTTTGCCAACGCCCAGACCATCAGAAGCGCCCAGAATCCGTCCGAGCATGTCCATGTTCCGGAAGGCAGCCCGGTCAACAGCCAGTTTCAGGAAAAACTCTCTGCCAATATGGTCGGGGCTTCTGCGGCCTTCAACGTAGCCTGTCACATGCTCGACAAGGTGGCGCAAACTGACGCCACGGTCCTGTTCCTCGGCGAAAGCGGCGTGGGCAAGGAAATGTTCGCCCGGACCCTGAAACAGATCAGCAAACGGGCAGATCAACCCTATGTCGCGGTCAATTGTGCCGCCATTCCGGAAAACCTGCTTGAAGCCGAATTATTCGGTGTCGAGAAAGGCGCCTATACCGGCGCTGTGGAACCCCGGGCCGGACGGTTCGAACGGGCAGACACGGGCACCATTTTCCTGGATGAGATCGGCACCCTCTCCCTGTCCGCCCAGGGCAAGCTGCTGCGGGTGTTGCAGGAACACCAGATCGAACGGGTCGGCAGCAAGAAAACCCAGGATATCGATATCCGCGTCATTGCCGCGACCAACGCAGACCTTCAGGCCGAGGTCAAAGCCGGGCGATTCCGCCAGGATCTGTATTTCCGGCTCAACGTCTTCCCGATCCATATTCCTCCGCTGCGGGACAGAAAAGCGGACATACCGCTGCTCATGAACCATTTCCTGCTCAAATACAGCCAGAAATATGACAAGAGCATCGCCGGTTTCACCTCCCGGGCCATTGACGGTTTTTTGAATTACGACTGGCCGGGCAATATCCGGGAACTGGAAAACCTGGTGGAGCGGGGCGTCATTCTGGCGCCCAACGACGGCGCCATCGACCTCAGCCACCTGTTCACCTGCGGCGAGGACTTTTCCAATGCCCTGCTCGGGCTGGGCAAGGATGGCAATCTGAATTTCCAGCCGGATCAGGGACTGTGCCAGTCGGGAGAGCACAGCAACAACTACCGGGATATTGCGGAACATATCATTGACCGCAACGTGTCGCTGGATGAACTGGAACAGCAGATCCTGGAAGCCGCGGTCGAGAAAGCCGACGGCAATCTGTCGGCCGCCGCCAGGAGCCTGGGAATTACCCGCCCGCAACTGGCCTATCGCCTGAAAAAGACTGACATTTCCGGTTAACAGGATGGCCTTGTTCAGGCAAGGATGCAAAGGGCGGAAGGATATCCGTGACATGGTGCGGCCGAGAGGTAGCGGAAAACTGTTTTTTCCAACAGGTTAAAGACAAGGTTGCGCATATTTTTCGCACAAACATAACTCACAAGTCTGAATGAAACAAAAAAGGCCCCCTTCCGGGGTCCAGTTTAGCCTGTGTCAGTAATAGCTTTTAGTCAGCAGACATCACTTCCTCGAGGATATCGAGCCCCTCGTTGAGGATATCGTCACTGGCGGTGAGCGCTGGCAGGAAGCGGATCACATTGCCGCGGATGCCGCAGCTGAGCAGGGTCAGTCCCTTCTCGGCTGCGTCCCTGACGATCCGGCCGGTGAGTTCCGGGTCCGGCCGGTCGGCCTCCTCGTCCATGACCAGCTCCATGGCAATCATGGCGCCCAGGTTGCGCACTTCGCCGATTGAGCTCATGCCGTTACCTTTCATTCGTAACAGCCTGCTCTTGAACAGTTCGCCGATCTCAACGGCCCGCCCGCAAAGGTTATCCTGCTCGATGATCTCCATCACCTTGAGACCGGCTACACAGCCCAGTGGTGAACCGCCATAGGTGCCGCCGAGGCCGCCCGGCGCCGCCGCATCCATGATGTCCGCCTTGCCGACCACACCGCTGATCGGGAAGCCGCCGGCCATAGCCTTGGCCACCGTCATCAGGTCCGGCTCAATGCCGCTATATTCTGTCGCAAACAATTTACCGGTACGGGCAAAGCCGGTCTGGATCTCGTCGCAGATCAGCAGCATGCCATGCTCGTCACACAGCTTGCGCAGCGCCTGCATGAAGCTGGGGCTTGCGGCATAGAAGCCACCCTCGCCCTGCACCGGCTCGAGGATGATCGCCGCCACCCGTTTCGGGTCAATATCCGCCTTGAACAGTCCGTCCAGCGCCTCGAGGCTCATCTGCTCGGTCACCCCATGATAGGCCACAGGATAAGGCACATGGTAGATATCGGTCGGGAACGGCCCGAAGCCGACCTTGTAGGGCGCCACCTTGCCGGTCAGCGCCATGCCCATCATGGTGCGGCCGTGAAAGCCGCCCTTAAAGGCGATGATGCCGGGCCGTCCGGTCGCCACCCGGGCGATCTTGACCGCATTCTCCACCGCTTCCACCCCGGTGGTGAGGAAGATGGATTTCTTGGGGCTCGGCCCCGGCGCCGCCGCATTGAGCTTCTCCGCCAGCGCAACATAGCTTTCATAGGGATTGACCTGGAAACAGCTGTGGGAGAAGTTGTCCAATTGCGCCTTCACCGCCTCGACAATCCGCGGATCGCTGTGGCCGGTGTTATTTACCGCGATGCCGCTGGCAAAGTCGATATAGCGCTTGCCCTCCACATCCCACAGTTCGGCATTTTTGGCCCGCGCGGCAAAGCGCTGGTGCATGGTGCCCACACCACGGGCCACCGCCTGCTCCCGGCGCGCCCAGAGTTCTGCATTGGTCATCTTAAAGCCCTCCTGTCAGGCCCGATCATTGAATTTCCGGCTGGCGACGACGCAGCATGGCATTGCCATTCCACGTCAAACAGTCGATCAAATGGGAAGAAAAACAGCGGACAGTTTCCTGCCCGCTGAGAGTTATATTGCATTTCAAGTCTGGATCAGAAACGCTGACCAAAACGAGCCCCGAAACTGCGTGGGCGGTTGGTAGCCGTCGTGGTATCGATCTCGCTGGGATAACCGGGATAATATTTGGCGATTTCCGCCCGGGTATCCGTCACGTTGTCGGCAAAGACACTGAAGGTCCAACCGTCCCCGCTCACCCCGGCGGAAAGATTGAGCAGACCATAGGCATGCTGTTTTTCCCTGAGATCAAGCTCCAGATTATTCCAACTGTCATCGGTATAAGAATATGCCGCCTGGAAGAAAGAAGGCACATTGGCGATTTCCTGCTCATAGCGGGCAATTGCGGTGAACTGCAGCTTGGGCACAAATGGCATCTCTGTCCCCTTTGGCGCCAGGATTGGACCATCCGCAGCCCTTCTGTAGTCATCCGTCAGTTTGGCGTCATTGTAGGAAGCCGACAATGAAAGCGTCAAATTTTCAGAGGCTGCAAACATCAGGTCGAATTCAGCACCATAGGTTCGTGAACCACCAACATTCTGAATGATCGTCAGGTTGGATACGGAGAAATCGAGGAAGCTGAATTGCACATCATCCCAGCTCACATAATAGACGGCGCCATTGAACCTGAGACGGTTATCCATCCAGCTTGTTTTCCAGCCGATCTCATAGTTGTCGACAAAGTCTTCCTTGTATCCCGGGATACCTGGTACGCGCGCCCGGTTCACGCCGCCGGGGCGATACCCCTGGGAGAAAGTGGCATAGACCATTTTATCATCATCAATCCGGTAACTCAGATTGACCTTGTAGGTCTGGCCGGTATTTTCCTCCAGGCCATCCAGTATCCGCGTATCAAAACAGGGATATTGGGGTGTGCCATCCGGATCCTGAACAAACTCACCGTCTACATAGAAGCCGGTACAGTGCCCGATAAAGCCATTGAAGCCATAGAGACTGTTTTTGTATTTATAGTAGCGCATACCGGCCAGCAAGGTCAGTTGTTCGGTAATATCATAGCTGACCTCACCGAAGGCGGCATATTCCCGGTCGATGCGGACCTGTTTGGTCTGCCAGGTCGTATGCCCGTCAGGAATGACGGAATTTGCGGGATTCATATCAGGAACGACCCACTGAAGGTCAAAGTCATGGACCTGGCGCTGGTAGAACAGGCCGGCAATAAACCGCAGGCGGTTTTCCTGGGGTGACTGGACGCGCAATTCGTGGCTCTGGCGTTCAAACAATTCATCGCCGGTCACATACTGGGACGGGTCCGCACATTCGCCGCCGGCAGTGTAGTAAACGCAATCATAACCATATGCTGCATACACATTTTCCAGATATTCCGCATATCCGGAATAATCATAAATGCTGTCCACGTTGCGGTGCAGATAGGCGCCGGCATAGACCACATCCAGGTTGCCGATCTTGCCTTCAACCGTCAGGGTTGCCTGATACCAGTCTTCATCATATTCAGTCGGGAAAAAGTCCTGCGCCAGCAAGTCGCCGAGCGTTTCCGGATCATGGGTGAAGGAACCGGTTGACTTCTGGTTCTGATAAGTCAGGCCGGGGGTAATGGTCCAGTTGTCATCAAGGTCAATACGCAGCAGCGCCCGTCCACCGGTCACCGTATTATCATTGAAGTTCTTTTCAACGATATCGGCATTATCCTTCACGATGCCGCTGGCCGCATAGGTGATGGATGCCGGCACGTTATCAATGTAGCCGCCGTCATCTTCATGCCAGCCGACCAGGCGAATGGCGACCTTGTCGGAAACCGGAATATTGGCGAAGCCTTCCAGGGTGTAGCCGGGTTCGCCGCTTTTCACCACATTTGCCGCCACATCATACCCCGCTTCGAACTCGCCCAGGACCGGCTTATTGGTGATGATCCGCATGGTACCGGCCTGGCTGCTGGCGCCGAACAGGGTTCCTTGCGGCCCGGACAGGGTTTCAATCCTGGCGATGTCATAGGCATGCAGGTCGAGTATCTGGTTAATCGTGGTGATTGGCTGTTCGTCAAGATAGACACCTACGCTCGGCATGGAAGCAGAATGGTTGCCGTCACCACCACTGGAAATACCGCGCATATAGATCTGCGCCACACCCGGCCGGGCATTCTGGAAAGATACCGTCGGCAGGAACTGGATATAATCCTCAAAGGCATTGACGTTCAGATCTTCCAGTTGCTGGTTGCCCAGAACCTGAACTGACAGGGATACATCCTGAAGGCTGGATTCACGTTTCTGGGAAGTCACGATGATCTCTTCGAGAACCGCTTCCCCTTCTTCTGCAGCGTAGACTGCCTGTTGCGCGGACATAATTCCGGACAACAATATCGTCGAAGTCATCAGGGCCGACTTCGAAACCCGATATTTACCTTTCATATATTTCACTCCCTTCCTTTTCTTTTAGTGACTGGATGCCCTCGCGCACAGCTTCGGATTTTATTGTTATGCCGTAATCGAGAACCAGTGTGATGTTTGTATGCTTCTCCTGACGAATGCGGCCTCCAGACAAACATCTTCACATCTTTCAGACAAGTTGACAACCCCCGAAATGGAGATTTTTGTACAAATGAACAATTATTTTTTATCCTTTAATTATAAATAGTTATATTATTTTTTTAATGCTATTTGCTACCATCATTTCAGGGAATGACGTCATAAACCCGATACCGCCTTGACTCTGCCTTTTGTTTCCCCCTTTAATTTGAGAGAATATGCCAGAAGTAAATGCGGTGTGATTTATGCTGCAGGACCATATAAACGGAAAAATTACTCTATTATGTCGTCGACAAACACTGACCCGCAGGGGGACCTGAAAACAGCCCTGAACCATGCCGCCAGCCTGTTGCAGCATTCACCTGCACTGGCCGAACAACAGGCCCGGGAGATATTGAAAGTCATCCCGGACCTGGATCCGGCAAACCATATTCTGGGGGCCGCCCTCAGGGTACAGGGAAAACTGCCGGACGCCCTCGAGATCATAAAACCTCTGAAGGACAAGCTTCCCTTTTCCGCTCCGATCTGGCTTGAATACGGGCTTGTTTTGGCCGCTGCAGGAAAAACAGCCGATGCCATCAAAGCCCTGCGTCAGACGGTGTCCCTTGACCCGGAACATGCGGAATCATGGCGGGTTCTGGCTGAACAGCTGTCCCTCGCCGGCGACGGCCCGGCCGCAGTAAAAGCCACGGATAAATATATTTCCTTGCTGAGCCGCAACCGGGAGCTCGCAACTATCTCGGACCTCTTTCGCCAGGGAAAAATTCCGGAGGCGGAAAAACGCGCCCGGGATTTCTTGAAACAGCAACCTGCCAATGTGGTGGCGATGCGCTTGCTGGCCGAAATCGGCGCAAAGCTGGGGCAGTTCGAGGATGCCCGGGCACTCCTCGAAAGAAGCCTGGAACTTGCACCGCAATATCATCACGCCCGTACTTCCTACGTCATGGCGCTCTACCGCAGCCAGAAACTTCGCGAAGCCCTGGAACAGACTGAAATCCTTTTGAAAGACGATCCGGACAATACTCGGTTCATGTCTCTGAAAGCCATGGTTCTCGTCCAGAAGGGGGATCATGACGAGGCCTTGAAAATATATGAAGAGATTGCGGAAAAGAGGCCTGATCAGCCTCAGTCCTATCTCTATTATGGCCATACACTGAAAACGGTGGGACGTTTGGACGACTCTGTCTCCGCCTACAGGAAATCCATCGAATTAAGTGACAAGGCCGGGGAAATCTACTGGTCTCTGGCCAACCTGAAAACCTTCAAGTTCAGTGATGAAGATATTGAGGACATGATCTCCCGGGTCACCTCCGAAGGCGGCGATCCGGAGGACCAGGCCCATCTCGCCTTCGCTCTCGGCAAGGCCTTTGAAGACCGGAAAGACTATGAAAACGCCTTCAAATATTACAAGCGCGGCAACGGTATAAGGCGTCTCGGCCACCCCTATGACGCCAAGATCAACATTTATGACACGGTGCGCCAGATCAAGTGTTTTGACCGGGAGTATTTTGCGGCCCGGCAGGGCTGGGGCAGCCCTGCCCCGGACCCGATTTTCATCGTCGGCCTGCCGCGCGCCGGTTCGACATTGCTCGAGCAGATCCTGGCCAGCCATTCACAGGTGGAAGGGACGACAGAGCTTGTAGACATCATCGCGCTGTCCAGAAAACTTGGCGGAAAAAAACGGATCAAGTCGGCGTCCGACTATCCGGAAATCATGCGCGAACATGACGAAGAAACCTTCCGCGAAATGGGGGAAAGCTACCTGGAAACCTCCAGCATCCAGCGCAACACGGAGGCCCCCTGTTTCATCGACAAGATGCCGAATAATTTCCAGCATATCGGCCTGATCCACTCGATCCTGCCCAATGCCAAGATCATCGACGCCCGCCGGCATCCCATGGGCGGATGTTTCGCCGGCTTCAAACAGCTTTTCGCCCGCGGCCAGACCTTCACCTATGACCTGCAGGACATCGGCTACTATTATCGGGATTATGTGAAGCTGATGGATCACTGGGACGAGGTCCTTCCCGGCAGAATTCACCGTGTGCAATATGAAGAGATGGTGGCGGATACGGAAAACCAGATCCGGGCGTTACTGGACTATTGCGGTCTGGAGTTCGAAGACTCCTGCCTGAAGTTCTATGAAACCGACCGGGCGGTCCGCACGCCTAGCGCGGAACAGGTCCGCCAGCCCATCTACAAGGGCGGGCTCGAGCAGTGGCGCAATTTTGAACCCTGGCTCGATCCCCTGAAGGACGCCCTGGGCCCGGTGCTGGACCGTTATCCCATCGACTGAAAAGAACGCAAAAAAGGGGCCCGGAGGCCCCTTTTTCGCTCTGCCTGACTGCTTGTTATTGGGTAAGTTCGGTCAGTATGGAATGCCACATTTTCATCGCCACCGGCAGGGTTGCCACCGGCACCCGTTCATTCAGGCCATGGGCATATTCATCGGAAGATTTCATGAAGATACCTGAAAAGGTATAGCTTGGGATGCCAACGGCCCGGAAATGCAGGGCATCGGACGCGCCGGACGCCATATGGGGAATGATCGGCAGGCCGGGATAGGATGCATGCACCCCGTTGGTGATCGCCGTGAACACATCGTCGCGGATGGGAGACGCATCACTTTCCAGCGGCTCGTCCAGCACCGTCCATTCCAGCGCATCATTGCCGACAACCTGTTTCAGGGCTTCAAGGGTTTTCTGCACGCCAACACCGGGGAAAATCCGGCAGTTGATGGTGGCGACGGCAGACTGGGGCAGCGCATTTTCCGCATGCCCTCCGCGCAGCATGGTCGGCACACAGGTGGTGCCCGTGGAACCCACATATTCAGGGCGGCTGCGCAGCAGAGCCACAGCTTCCCCGTCATCGGGGTTTTCGGCAAAGCGCTCCATAGCGTCGCCGACCTCTCCCCCGACCAGGGGGGCCGTCCTGGAGAAATAGGCCCGCGTCAGTTCACTGGACATCACCGGAAACTCGAAGGCGAATATCCGGTTCAGGGCGTCGGACAGATCCTTGATGGCGTTGTCCCGGCGCGGCAGCGAACTGTGCCCGCCGGGGTTTGTCGCCTTCATCTCGAAGGTGGCATAGGTTTTTTCGGCACTGTCCACCGTGTATGAGACAGCCACCCCGTCTTCATTCAGTTGCCCGCCGCCGCCATCGGCAACCAGGGCAAACTCCGCGTCGATAAGATTGCGGTAGGTGGTGGCCAGGGCGCGGGTTGTCGCCATCAGGCTCTCTTCATCGCCGGATAGAGCAAGCACCAGGTCCCGGCCCGGCACATATCCCTCCGCCCTGAGACGCATCAGGGTAGCGGACAGCACCGACAGGCCGAATTTATTGTCACTGGAGCCCCGGCCGAAATAATAGCCGTTTTCCTCGATCAGGGTGAAGGGATCCCGCTCCCAATCCTCCGGCAGGGCATCGACAACGTCCATATGAGCGGAAAGCAGGATAGGTTTTTTACCCAGGCGACCATCCCCGCGCAGGCGCACCACCAGGGCGACCGTATCACCGATCGGCAGGAGGTGAATATCCTGTTCCGGGAAACCTGCCTTGCGGAATTCACCGGCCACATATTCCGCGACATCTTTCACCAGTCCCGATCCTTCCACTGACCGGATCGCAACGGTTGTTTTCAGCATTTCCAGGGCCTTGTCCTGAAACGGCTGGCTTTCTTGGGGAGCCGCACAAACAGAAGTAGCCAGTTGCCCTGCAGCCAGGACTGTTCCCAAAATAGCCGTCAGAATTTTTTTCATCATTTACTTCCTAATCAGATTCTGAAATCAACAAGCTTTCAGCCCTTTCCCGGAACGCGTCGGGGAGCGGGACAGACTTTCTTTTCACAAGATCGAAACAGGCGTAGGTCGCCTCCTGAACGGCGGCAACGCTATTGTTCATGCAATTGACCATTTTATGCCGGGCGCCGAAGGAGGAATTGCCGATCCCGGTGATGGCACTGCGGATAACAAAAATATCGCCGGTACGTAATTCAGCCAGGAACTTTAGAGTCAGTTCCAGATCCACAAACCCGTTTTTGTCATCGACCGGCAGGTTGCAGGCATGGGCAAGATGGTAACTTGCATCGTCAAAGGCGGCGGCATAATGCCGCGTCGTCATGTGCCCCATGACATCGCACAGGACGGGATGGACAACACCTTTGTACGTTTCGATCATACCCAGCCCTCGATGCCGACTTTTCTTTTACGCAGCAGATAATAGGAAATCCCAGTTATCAGATATGCCAGAGCGGCAAAAATCCTCAGTTCGCTGCCTTCAAGCACAAAATAGAGAAACAGCCCGGAGATGAGGATCACGCCGACCCCGCCGGCAAGAAGCCCTGCCTTCCCAAGCTTGAACCCGGCGGCGGCATAGGCCTCCGGTTCGCGGGCGAGAATTCTCAACATCGCCACACCGATGATCACTTGGTACAGCAGGGTCACTCCGGACACCCAGACCGCATATTCCATCACCGTCTGCCCCAGCATGAGCGCGACGACGGAAAAGAAGACGACCAGGATCACGCTGTTTCGGGCCCGGCTTTCCCCGCCGTCACCGTCCCGGAGTTTTTCGGAAAAAATGCCGGCCTCAGCCAGGGCAATGATATCGCGCGACGCCACCAGGATCAGGGCATTGACCGAGGTGGCGGCGGCCCCCACTGCGGCAATGGCGACAAAGGTGCCGCCCCATTCCCCGAACAGGATTTCCGCCAGATGACTGACCGGCGCCCTGAGGGTGGCCAGGGTTTGCCAGGGAATGGACCCCACCAGCGCCAGCGACAGGCAGAGATAGGTGACGAGCACCACGACAAAGCTGAGCAACAGACCAAACGGAATGGTGCGGGCGGGCTTGCGGATTTCACCGGCAAGCTCCATCACCACCATAAATCCGCCATAGGAGAAAAAGGCGGGCACGACCGCCTGCATCACCGGCTTCATGCCGAGCGGCAGGAACGGTGTGATATTTTCCGCCTTGACCGCCGCGATCCCGCCCAGGGAAACCGCCACCAGGGCGACCATGAAAATCAGCACCAGAAGGGTCTGCAGGTTCACCAGGCGGCGTGCCCCGCCCAAGTTGATGATCCCGAAAAACAGGACTACGCCATAAGCGGCGACGGTGCTATTGACGGCGGGAAAAAGCCGGGTGAAATAGTCGGCAAAACCGCTGGCGATCAGGGCAATGGCGAGGATATAGACCGCCAGCATCAGCCAGATGGTGACAAAGCCGCCCATGGGAGAGACCAGCCGGGCGATGGCCACATAACCGGCCCCGGTTTTCGGGAAGACGCTGCCGAGCTGGGCGGCGACGATACAGGAGAAGACCGCAATCACCGCCGCCAGACCGTAAGCCAGAACCACGGCCGGACCGGTGGCGCCGGCCAGTTGACCGGGCAGGACAAAAATCGACGCGCCGATCACATAGCCGACAACCGTAACAACCACACCGGCAAGGCCCAGTTCACGTTTCATATTATTCGCCCGGCTTCAGGTGTTTGTCATACCAGGCCAGGTTCCGGCGCATCCGGTCCTCCAGGTAGCTGGGGATGACAATACCGTGATGCTGATCCGGATAAATCACAAACCGGGTCTCCACCCCCGTGGAGCGCAGGGCCTGATACATCTGTTCCGCCCCGATGCAGGGCACATTGTAATCCAGGCCGGCACACTGGTAGAGGGTCGGCGTCGTGATCCGGTCCGCATTGAGGAACGGGAAGCTGACCCGCTTGTAGGCGTCGAAATTTTCCCACGGCGTGCCGAGTTCAAGTTCATATTCCCGGCTGTACTGGTCGTCGCCGTAGGTGCCGAACATGTTGGCCGTCCCGGCCCCACTGACGGCCGCCTTGAACAGGGTATCGGTCGCGATCACATAGTTGGTCAGCATGCCGCCATAGCTCCAGCCGCCGGTGCCAAGCCGGTCGATATCGACAATTCCCTTGTCCGCCAGATAATGCGCCCCGGCGATGATATCCCGGGAATCCACATTGCCCCAGTCGGCGTAAATGGCCTTGGAAAAGTCAAACCCCTGGCCGGAGGACCCGCGCGGATTGATGCCGACCACGATATAGCCTTCTGCGGCATAAATTTGCCAGTCATACATGAATTCATGGGAGAATTGATAAACCGGACCGCCATGCAGCCGGAAAATGGCCGGATAGGCCTTGCTGCTGTCATAATCAGGCGGATAGACGATCAGCCCGCCGATTTCATGGCCGTCGCTCTCGAAGTCAAATTCCTTAGTTGTGGCAAGCTTGTAGTCATCAAGCCAGGCGTTATGCCGGGTCAGGACACGGTCTTTCCCATCCACCGCCACCAGCTCAAAGGGGGTGTTGTCGTCTGCCTGCTGCACGACCACATGGTCGTCGCCCGCCACATCAAAGGACAGGCCGAAAATATCACCTTCGCTGAGATAGGTGATCTCACCGCTCGCCACATCTATTTTCGCCATCGGGGTTGTCCGGTCCAGTTCCACAAGGGCGTAGACGGAGGTGCCGTCCTTCGACCATTTGGGGACATAGAAACAGCGGTCGATATGGGCCAGCGGGCGCACTTCGCCGCTTTCGATATCGCCGATCATTATCTGCCACGGGGCATAGTAAATCCATTTGCTTTCCCCGCTGGCCAGCCACAGAAGCTTTTTGCTGTCCGGCGACCATTCCGGCGGGGACACCCAGTAGGGATCAACATCGGTCCCTTTGAACGTGCTGATGCGCTTTTTCTCGCCGTCCTTTTCCGGCTTCATGATGAAGACGTCGGAATCCATGTTACGGTCCGCATCGCCCCGGTCCTTGGACACATAGGCGATCCATTTCCCGTCGGGAGACCACATCGGCAGCCAGTGATCCTGCTCGCCGAAGGTGATCTGGGTTGCTTTCCCACTGGCCACGTCCAGAATGTGGATATGCCGGCGGGCGCCGGCCAGGTATCCGACCCAATCCTCCTTGAACTGGAAGCGGTCGATCACAATCGGCGCGGGCGTGCCGGCCTCATTCGGTTTTCCGCCGCCGACAAAGGCGGTAAAGACAATATGCTTGCCGTCGGGGGACCAGTCATATTCATTGATGCCGCCGTCCACATGACTGATTTGTTTTACTGACCCTCCCTTTGCCTTCATCAGGAAAAGCTGGCTGCTGCCGTCTTTCTTATCCTCCCCCAGAAATACAATATGGCGCCCGTCCGGGCTGAACCGGGGGTCCCATTCACTCTTCTTTTTAGTTTTTGTGAGATTTTTTGGCTTGCCGCCCTTGTAGGGAACCAGCCAGATGTCGCTTGTGGCGGCATCGATCTTCAGGTTGTTGCTGCTGACTGAATAGACCACCTTGCTGCCATCGGGAGAAAGCGCCGGTGCGCTGACGTCCTGGATGTTATGAAAATCTTCAATCTGAAAAAGCCTGTTCGCCGCGACGGCCGTCTGGAACGATCCGGCGACCAGGGCGGCAACAAGAAAGAGTTTTTTATGGTGCAGCATTTATTTTCTCCTCGAGCGCCTTTTTGGCAGCGCTGATATCTTTCATAATAGCGTCCTTCTCCCAGTCGGCATTGAAGTCTTCCCCGCGTGTAGCGAGATGCTCTTCTATTTTTGCGATCCAGTCCAGAAAATAGCGGGCGTCCTCCGCTGCGTATTGCGGTTTGTTTTCAACTGTCAGCCACACCGGGTTGGTGGTGGCATAGGTATAAAGATCCTGGATCATGGGGTGGGATTTTTCGTTCACGGCGCGGAGCAATAACCAGCCGCTTTCCTTCACCGGCAGGTTCAGGGTCATATCCGCATTAAAGGGATCGTCCGCCAGATCGGCCTGATAAATGACCTTTCCATTCTGCACAAGCTCCAGCCGTTCCACCGGCACCGGCGACCTCAGGGAAAATTCCACCCGGATCGTGCCGCCCTGTTCCCCGAAGCGGATTTCATGACCCGGTCCCACCGCACCGTCCCGGTCGCCGCCCTTGACCAACACTCCCACATTGGGGCCGTCGGTGACATATCCATGCCCCAGCCTGATCGCCTGCTTGAGCGAGGCCGGATCATCCGCCCTGGCCTGCAGATAGGCGCGGTTCAGTCCCACCGGACCACGCAGCGAGGCATAGTTGGTCATGGCGTCGGTCCCGGCGCCCGCCGGCAGCCGGTAGCCGAGATTGAGGAATCTATACCAGACCTTTGCCGTTTCCTGATGGTTGGAAAAGCCAACCACTTCCATGAAGTCCGTCTTCCCGTTGACCACATCCAGCGGCAGGCTGTGGCTCAAGCGGCCCTTCGCGGCGGGATCAGGCGCCTCATCAAAGGGATGAACATAGCCGGTCACCGCCCCCTGCTCCCGCGCCAGGTCTGCCACCACCGCATTGCTGGGATAGGGTGAAGCCAGCGCCGTATGGCGATAGCTGGCGAAGTCCGGGGTCACCAGATGGTCGCCCAGATGGAGAAAACTCAGGTGCCCCCAGTAACTGGTGTGAAATTCCTGCGCCTGGTAGATGGTCACCCCCTCTATGGTGTCCGAAGTGGTCTTGAACATGCTGATGTCGGGGATGCGCTGCTCCTTGTTCACCAGCAGGTTATAAATCACGTCCATATCCTCGGCTCTGGCTTCCCTGGCGAATGTCTCAAGGGTCTGGCGGTATTTGCCGCCGTAATTGATATGTACATGCATATCGGCGCTGATGAATTTGCCGTATTTTTCCGGCAGAGCAAGGGACGCAAGGGCCAGTTTCATTTCCTGCCGCTTGCCCGAAACCTTGATCGTCTGATCCGCCATTTCATGAGTGAAGCCGGATGAGGCCATGATGGAAAGCTCCCCTTCCGGCACCATCAGCGTACAGGAGCCGAAGCAATGGAAATAATGGTTTTCCTGATCAGAGCGCTTCACATCAATATAATCATCTGCATGCATCCTGGCGTCATCCGGACCGTAATGCCGTCCGTCGGACGCCAGAACCATCAGCCGGCCATAAAGTGGTGCGCCGGTTTCGTCCGTCAGCGAGATCGCAAGCTCGGTCACGGGTTTCTTATAGATTTTCTGGCGGGCGACAATCTGTTCCCGGGCGCCGCCGATCACCGTGTGCCGCCACAGGGTAAGGCCGCCGGTTTCGTTACTGGTATAGAGCAGCTGCCGGTCATCGGGCGACCAGCGCGCATTCTGCAGGTCGTAGTCGCCAAAGGTCAGCGGCAACGGCGAAAGTCCCTGCGGCGTGGTCAGCCACAGCTGATGCCACTGGCGGCGTGCATAACTGCTAAACAGCAGCCTCTTGCCGTCCCCGGCCATTTCCGGATGGGCGGACCAGCTTGTCTCTTCATTGACAATCAGCCTGCGTTTATTGGGGTTCTTCACCTCGACGGCCCAGATCCCGCCTGTGCCCCAGGCGGTCTCCGGATTGGAGACATAATAGATGGTCCTGCCGTCCGGCGACCAGGACGGATTAATCGCGTGGTCTTCCTGGGAATAATAATATCTGTCGCGCTTGCTGACATGGCCCGTCACCAAGGGGCGGAGACGGGATAGTTTTTCACCCGATACCTCAGCCACATAGATGCCGAAAAATCCGCCCTGCCGGCTGGAGACAAAGGCCAGCTTGCTACCGTCCGGGCTCCAGCGCGGCTCCACATTGACGGAGTTTTCCGCGGTCAGGGGAATTTCCCGGCCGCTTTCCAGGTCAAGCAGGTAAAGATTGAGGGCGTCATGGTGATGACGGGTGAAAACCACATGGCGCCCATCCGGCGACCAGTCCGGCTGATAGTCGTATCCGGGCCCCGCCGTCAGTTGCCGGGCGGTATCGCTGCCGATGTCCTGACGCCACAGCGAGCCCTGCATACTGTAAATGACCGACTTGCCGTCCGGCGACCAGGTCGCGCCGGAGGGGCCGCTGGTCAGTTGCGGCATATAGAGTTCGCGCCAGTAATAGGTATGGGGATGTGAAATATGGGACAGAACCGGTACTCGTTCCGTCACTCCCTCGGCCGCTGCCTGGCTCAGGAGCAGCAGAAACGCACAGGCAACCCCGCTTACAAACTTCATTTTCGCCACCTCTGATGCCTCTCAGTCAATATCCTTCATCTCCAGGAGCATAACGGTTTCGCCCTCCACGGCCTTGAAGCCAATGGCGTTGTAAAATCCGAAACCGGCCTGATTGTCCCCGTGCACCATCAGGCGCATATAGACCGCCTCCCGCTTCTTAGCGAGCGCCATCGCCGCACAGGTGAGACGATGACCAAGCCCGAGCCCCCGGGCCTCTTGCTTTACATAGAGATCCTGGACGTAGATCCCGGGCGCGCCGCGCCAGGTGGAAAATTCGTAAAAATACAAAATGAAGCCCAGCGGCTCCTCCCCCCGCCAGGCAATGATCGCCTCGAAGGCAGGCGTTTCGGAAAAGCCGTATTTCAGCAGCGCTTCCCTCGACCCGGAAAACTCATGTTCCTTACCCAGGTCATGGGCGAGCAGGCGCAGCATGTCATATAACACGCCTGCATCCCCGCTTGCCGCCAGTCTGTAGGTAATTTCCGTCATGACGCATGCGCCTTGATCTGGTCCCGGCCCTTGAGGCCAAGCCCGCTGCGCACATCCTCCGGCGTGGCCACCTCGTGCCCCAGGGCCTCAATCACGGTGCGGATTGCCCGCACCTGCTCCGCATTGCTCTCAGCCAATCTGCCCGGCGGCACGGTCAGGCTATCCTCCAGCCCGACCCGCACATTACCGCCCAGGATAACTCCCATGGTCGCCAGCGGGATCTGGTGGGCACCCGCGGCAAGGACGGAAAACTGGTAGTTGTCGCCCAGTAACCGGTCCGCCGAGGCCTTCATGGCCATAAGGTTCTCCGGCGATGCGCCAACGCCGCCCATGACGCCGAGGACAAACTGCACGTACAGCGGCGGTTTGACCAATCCCTGGCGGAGGTAAAAAGCGAGAGTTTCAATATGGCCGAGATCATAGCACTCAAATTCGAACCGGGCGCCGTCCCCCTGTCCCAATTCCGAAAGTATGGTCTCAATATCCTCGTAGGTATTTCGGAAGGTTGTATGCTTGGTCGCATCCAGCAGAGCCGGCTCCCACTCGTGTTTCCAGTCCTTGTATCTTTTCTTGAGTGTAAAAATACCGAAGTTCATGGACCCCATGTTCAGTGAGCACATTTCCGGTTTGATTGCCCGCGCCGGCGCCAGCCGTTCATCGAGGCTCATTACCGAACTGCCGCCGGTGGAAATATTGAGCACCGCATCGCAGGCCTGATGAATCCGGGGAATAAAACCGTAAAAATGGGCCAGGTCAGCACTCGGCTTGCCATTCTCCGGATCACGGGCATGTAGATGAATAATGGCGGCCCCGGCTTCCGCGGCATCAATAGACGCCCTGGCAATCTCTGATCCGGTCACGGGCAGATGCGGACTCATCGTTGGCGTGTATATGGAACCGGTAACGGCACAGGTAATGACGACTTTTCTTCCCATTCGTATCTCTTTCACGGTGGCAAGCAGCGGCCTCCGCAGCAGCCGTAAATTTTTCATCTTGCCGAATAATGATTTCGAGATTACATTCTTATAAACAATAAATAGAAAATCAATTATAGTTTTACTGAATGATATTATGTTTGATGAGAATGACATGCCGGAACCGGAACAACCGGATTCAGGCGGCACCGGACTGAATACCATCGCCTGGGATCTGGACTGGAATTTGCTGCGCACCTTCATGGTCATCGCCCAGGAACAGAGCATTACCCGGGCGGCCCGGCAACTGAACCAGAAGCAGCCGTCCGTCAGCAACGCCCTCCGGCGCCTGGAAGAGACCCTGGGGTGCCAGCTTGCTGAACGCGGTCCGCGCAGTTTTGCCCTCACCCACCACGGCGAAGCCCTGTTCCAGGAATGCAAGGAAATGTTCGGCACCGTCGGACGCCTGCCCAATATCATCCAGGATGTCCACGACAACGTGCGCGGCCATATCAAGATCCTGATGACCAGCCATGTGATCACGCCGCTGCTGGACGACACGCTGCGCAGCTTCCATGAAAACAATCCCAAAGCGACCTTTTCCATCTCCGTCAAAGGCAGCCAGGAGGTGATCGAGGCGATCCAGGCCAAGGAAGGCACCCTGGGCATCTGCCTGATCCGGGACAAGATGGAAGGTCTGGACGCCAGGCTGTTCTATCGTGAGCATTTCGGTTTTTTCTGCGGCCGCAACCATCCCCTTTTCGGGCGCAAGAACATCACCCTTGCCGATCTCAGGGGCGAGCAGCGGGTGACCTTCTATACCGACCGGCTCGGCGATGTCCTTCATCCGATTGCAGTGTTGCGGGGGCAGGCTCAGCTGAGTGATGCGGTTACCGGCGTCTCCAACAATCTGGAAGAGGTCCGGCGCATGATCATGGCCGGGCTCGGGATCGGTCCGCTGCCCATCCATGTGGTGGAACGGGATATCCTGATGGGACGGCTGTGGCCGCTGCTGCCGGTGGAAAAAGCCCCGGCGGTCGACGTCTACACCCTGCAAAATCCCCGCGCCGTCCTGAATGCCGCAGAAAAAGAATTTCTCAAGCTGCTGGACCGGAATGTCCGGGAGACCCCGCTGGCCGAGCGCACCTACGGCAACACCCCTTATCCTCAACCTCTTTAGGGTTCATCACAAGATGTCGCATCTGTTTTATCAAACCCGTGACCGCCGTCCGCTTCTCGACCGGGCGGAAGGTATCTACATGTGGGATGTCAACGGCAAACGCTACATTGACGGCTCCAGCGGCGCCATGGTGTCCAATATCGGTCACAGCAATCCCCACGTCCTCGCCGCCATGCGGGCGCAGATGGACAAATCCACCTTTGGCTATCGCCTGCATTTCGAAAACGCCCCGGCGGAAGACCTGGCGGCAAAGGTCGCCGAACTCAGTCCCGAGGGACATGACAAGGTGTTTTTTGTGTCCGGCGGCTCGGAATCTGTGGAAAGCGCCGTCAAACTGGCCCGGCAATATGCCTTTGTCAGCGGACAGGACAGCCGCTGGAAGATCATCTCGCGCTCGCCCTCCTATCACGGTGCAACCCTCGGGGCGCTGGCGCTCACCTCCTATGAACCGCTGAATGCGCCGTTCAAACCGATGGTCACGGCGATGCCGAAGATTCCGGCGCCGCGCTGCTACCTGGACCGGGACAATCTCAGTGACGAGGAACGTGGCCTGCGCTATGCGGACATGCTGCGCGACCGGATCATCGAGGAAGGCCCCGACAGCGTGCTCGCTTTTATCATGGAGCCGGTTGGCGGCGCCTCGACCGGCGCCCTTGTCGCCCCCGAAAGCTATTACGGCCGCATCCGGGAAATCTGTGATAAGTTCGGTATCCTGCTGATCTATGACGAGGTCATGACCGGTGTCGGCCGCACCGGAAAATTCCTCGCCTGCGAACACTGGAACATCAACCCGGACATCATCGCCACAGCCAAGGGCTTCGGCGCCGGCTACGTGCCGCTTGGCGCCATGACAGCAAAACAGCATATCGTCGATAAGATCCTTGACGCCGGAGGGTTCCAGCACGGCTATACCTATGCCGGCAATCCCATCGCCTGTGCTGCGGGACTTGCCGTGATCGAGGAAATCTTCCGCCACAACATGATGGAAAACACCACAAAAGTGGGCGGCGAGCTGCTGGCCGGGCTTGGCCGGCTGATGGACAAATACCCCTTTATCGGCGATGTGCGCGGTAAGGGCCTGCTGACCGCCTTTGAACTGGTCAGCGACCGGGAAACCATGACCCCGCTGGACCGCAACCTCAATGCCTTCAGCCAGCTTGTGAACATTGCCTATGAGCGCGGCCTGATCATCTATTCCCGCCGCTCCCGCGGCGGCGTCGAGGGCGACCATTTCCTGGTCTGTCCGCCGATGATCACCACCTCCGAGCAGATCGCCGACATCCTGGCCATCCTTGATGACAGCCTTGATGAATTGGCGACGATCCTGAACCTGCCCCGCTAGAAAAGGGACCACCCCATGAAATGCGTCTTTTCCGCCCCACAGCACAAACATTATCCGGAAAGCTTCCTGGTCAACGGAGTCAGGGAGAAAAACCCGGAAATGCCGGGCCGGATTGACAAACTGCTGGAAGGCGCCGACGACCTGGGTCTGGAAATGGTCACGCCGAAGGACTACGGCCTCGGCCCGATCGCCCGCATTCATACCCCGGAATATCTGGACTTCCTGCAGAACGCTTATAAACGCTGGCAACGCATACCCGGAGCCGCTGCTGAAATCACCCCCAACATCCATCCCACCAACCGCGACGGCGCTTATCCGGCGTCAGTCGTGGCCCAGGCCGGATACCATATGGCGGACGCCAGCGCCCCGATCACCGGGGATACCTGGGAAAGCGCCCTGCACAGCGCCTGGTCGGCAATCCACGCCAGCGAACTGCTGCTGGCCGGGGAGAAATCCGCCTACGCCCTCTGTCGCCCGCCGGGACATCATGCCGGTGCGGATCTGGCCGGTGGTTTCTGCTACCTCAACAACACCGCCATTGCCGCCCAGAATTTGCGCCGGAAATATTCCTCCGTCGCCATCCTGGATGTGGACCTGCACCATGGCAACGGCACCCAGGATATTTTCTATCGCCGCAATGATGTGCTGACCGTTTCTCTGCATGCCGACCCGATCCGCTTCTATCCGTTTTTCTGGGGTCATGCGTCCGAGCGTGGCGAAGGTCCGGGCCTTGGCTATAACCTCAACTTCCCCCTGCCCCGCGGCACCAGGGACGACGACTATCTGGCCGCCCTCGACAAGGCGCTGGACCGCCTCGCGGCCTTTGCCCCCGAGGCCGTGGTCATCGCCCTCGGCCTCGATGCCTTCGAAAGTGATCCCTTCGCCGGGCTTGGTGTCAGCACCGAAGGGTTCGGCAAAATCGGCAGGGCGATCGCCGAACGTCTCCCCGGACCCACGGTTATCATCCAGGAAGGCGGCTATCTCTGTGACGAACTGGGCCTTAACCTGGCAAGTTTCCTCAACGGCTTCAGGGAGGGCGGCAAATGATCCCCACCACTGTCAAAGCGGAAAGCATTCCCCTGTGGCTTGCCCTGATCCCGCTCCTCTTCCTCATGGGCCTGCTGGGCGGCGCGGTCTATATCTTCGGCGACGGCGCCTCCTCCGGCCCCAACCAGATCGGCCTGATGCTGGCCGCCGGGGTCGCCTGTCTGATCGGCGTCCTGCGCGGTCAAAGCTGGAAGGAACTGGAGACCTCTATCATCGAGGGCATCATGCTGGCCATGCACGCCTGCCTGATCCTGCTGATGATCGGCTCCCTGATCGGGGCCTGGATGCTGTCCGGCACCGCCCCGGCGATCATTCACCTCGGCCTCGGCGTGCTTGATCCGGCCTGGTTCTATCCCGCCACCATGGTGGTCTGTTCCCTTGTCGCGGTCTCCATCGGCAGTTCCTGGACCACCGCAGCAACAGTCGGCCTTGCCCTGATCGGCATCGCCCATATCCTGGGCCTTTCCATCGAAATCACCGCCGGCGCGGTAATCTCCGGCGCCTATTTCGGCGACAAGATGTCGCCCCTGTCGGACAGCACCAACCTGGCCCCGGCCATGGTCGGCGCCGACCTGTTCGTGCATATCCGGCATATGTTCTGGACCACCACACCGTCCTTTATCCTGTCTCTGTTGCTCTTCACCTGGCTTGGCTGGCAGAATGCGGCAATTGTAACCGATACCGGCGCCATTGATGCAGCGCGAACCCTGCTGGAACAGAATTACCGGCTCGGCCTGCCCGTATTCCTGCCCCTTCTTCTGCTGCTTGGCCTTTCCATCGCCAAGGTACCCGCCCTCCCCACCATCACCATCGGCGCCATCGCCGGGGGCCTGGTTGCCGCCTTTTACCAGACCGATGCCACCATCGCTTTCGGCAGCTCAGGTGAGGAAATCTCCAACGGACTTGCAATCGTAAAGGGGCTGTGGGTTGCCGTTTCCACCGGCTATCAATCCAGCATCGGCGACGAGGTTCTCGACCGCCTGCTGTCCCGTGGCGGCATGAGCAGTATGCTGAATACGGTCTGGCTGATTATTTCCGCCATGTGTTTCGGCGGCGCCATGGAGCACACCGGGCTGTTGGGCCGGATTGTGCAGGCTGCGCTTAAAGGCGTAAACAGCACCGGCTCGCTGGTGATCACCACCGTCTTCACCTCGATCGGCATGAATATCATTGCCGCGGACCAGTATATTTCCATCGTCCTGCCGGGCCGCATGTACCAGATGGAATTCCGCCGCCGCGGCCTCGCCCCGGAAAACCTGTCGCGGACACTGGAGGACGCCGGCACCATGACATCGGCGCTGGTGCCCTGGAATACCTGCGGGGCCTTCATGGCGACGACCCTGGGCGTGCCCACCTTCGCCTATCTGCCCTATGCCTTCCTCAACCTGTTCAACCCGGCAATTGCCATCCTCTATGGCCTGTTCAATATCCGGATCACGCCGCTGGTAGAGGAACTTGAGGAAGAGATTCTCGAAGCCGTCAACACCGAGCAGGTCAATAACTAGGGAAAGCGGATTCTAGGGAACCAGTTTTCCGCCTTTCATTACTGCATCCACATGCTCCAGGACGCTGACGTCCTCAAGCACCTCGTTGCTAACCGCGATCATGTCCGCATATTTCCCGGGCGCGATCGAACCGACATCCTTTTCCAGGGACATGGAACGTGCGCCCCAGATGGTGGCGGACTGGATCGCCTGCATGGGAGAGAGGCCATAGCGCACCATGTAAGGCATCTGCTTGGCATTATCGCCGTGAGGATAGACTCCGCTGTCGGTGCCGTAAGCGATGTTAACACCGAGCTCCACCGCGCGGCGGAAAACGGCCCGCTGGGTGTCCGTGGTTTCCCTGTTCTTGCGCATGGTTTCTTCCGGCCAGCCTTCCCGGGTGCCTACGTCGTTGATATAGTCACCGTTATAGATATCGGCCACCAGCCAGGTGCCGTGCTCCTTCATCATCTGCAGCGCTTCCTCATCCGCGAGAGAGCCATGCTGGATCGAGCGCACCCCGGCGCGGACCGCCATTTTGATCCCTTCCGCCCCATGGGCATGGGCGGTCACATATTTGCCCCTTTTCGCCGCTTCTTCCACTGCGGCCCGCATTTCTTCTTCACTAAGTTCGGGTTCACCGGGCTCAGTGCCCACGGTCAGAACCGCCCCGGTTGCAATCAACTTGATGAAATCCGCCCCGCCGTCCAGCAGATAGCGCACCTTTTCGCGTACTTCCTCCGGACTGGTGACCACTCCGGCCCTAAATTGTGGAGGAATATCCACACCGGCGTCTTTGCCAACCACTTCACCGCCGCCCCAGGGTTTGGTGATATAGGCGCCGGCCACCATCATGCGCGGCCCCGGCACCTCGCCACTGTTGATCTTGTCCCGCAGGGCCACGTCGGTGAAGACCTGGTAGACTCCCACATCAATGACCGTCGTGAAACCGGCCTCAAGGGTTTTGAGCGCGTTGACCTCTCCCATCGCCACATCTTCGTCAAAGGAAATTTTCAGGGGGGCAAGCACGTCTTCTGACTGGATATCGCCGACCAGATGGGTATGGCCGTCGATCATGCCCGGCATCACCGTATACGCCGACCAGTCGATGACGTCGGAAAGTGCAGCTTCTTCGGTCCATGGTTTGACATCGATGATGCGCTCTCCCTTGATGACAATCAGCCGGTCATCCAGCACCATGCCTTGTTCCACGTCAATCAGGTGACCGGCATGGACATAGACCAGACCGACATCGGCCATTTTGCTTTGCTGTTCCCCCTGACCGCAGGCGGCGATCAGCAGAAGCAGGGAAGTCATCAGAAAATTCCGCAACATTTCATACCCCTTTTTTACTCGAATTGACGGTCATCCCTTCAAAGCCGCAAGATACCAGTTCAGAAAGCTCTGCTCAAAATATTCCATCTTGGACAGCCGGCCAGGCCGGTAGAAATGGGAATCAACGCCCTTCTGGTTATTGACAATGATTTCCTCGTCGGACTGGGTGGTGATGTCCCACAGCCAGGTCAGCTTTTCCAGATCATAGTCCCGGCCTTCCACCGCGTCGTCGCGCACAAACCAGAAGACGTCACAGCTGCAGGTCTCATGGGAATTGGGCACGAAGCGGTAGCCGACCATATGGTCGTTGTAGATCAGGAAGAAGCTCAGGGGACCGACCATGAACTCCGACGCCGCACCGTCATGTCGCTTGAGTTTACCAAGCAGCGGCGCCACCGCCTCCCCGCCAAGTGCACCGCTTTTCATCCCCTTGAGCAAAGGATTGCGGCCATACTGATAACCTTCGTCGCCGGGCTTCGCCCGATCAAAATAGCAGGAGGATTCTTCCTGGCGAACAGAACCGTCGCTGGCGGCGAGATAATCCTCCTTGAGCTCGGCGAATTTTTCCGGCGCCAGGGCCAAAGCATGAATCTTGGCATATTCCTGATGCGACGGCGTGCAGTGATAACATTCCTGGTAGTTTTCCACCGCGAGCTTCCAGTTGGCGGCGATGGGAAAAGTCTTGCTGGCGGCAAGCTTCATGTGATCGAAGCCGAAAGTGTCGAACACATCGCCAAGGTCCTTGCGCATGGTGGCGAGCGACGGCGGATTGTCGGACAGGCTGATAAATATCAGGCCCCCGACCAGTTCTACTTTGGCGGCATGCAGGCCGTTTTGCGATTTATCGAAATCCTCCGCCATCAGCCGCGCCGAAACCAGATTGCCATCCAGATCAAAGGACCACGCGTGATAGGGACAGGTCAGCAGCTTGGCGTTGCCTTGCTTTTCCAGGCAGATATGCGATCCCCGGTGGCGGCAGACATTGAGGTGGGCCCTGACCTCGCCGTCCCGGGTGCGGATGACGATGACCGATTCCCTGTCCATCTCGAACAGGAAAAAGTCCCCGGCGTTGGGGATCTGGCTGACATGCCCCGCCAGAATCCAGTGTTTCAGGAAAATATTCTCGATTTCCCGCTGGTAGATTTCCGGGTCCCGGTAGAACTGTTGCTCCATCGAATAGCCCGGCTGATAGTCTTCGATCAGCTGTTCGATTGTCCGATTGTCCCCGTTCCATTCTGCGGCCGCCATGCCCGACTTCCTTTGCACTTTAAAACTCAAATTCCATTTGTCTGTTGACATTATTGTACAGTTGTACAATACCAATAATAACTGAATTTGTTTTTCTGGCTAGGACTTTTTATGACAAAAACGGCACTCATCATCGGCGGCGGACATAACGGACTGGTTTGCGCCAACTATCTGGCTGATGCCGGCATCAAGACACGCGTTCTGGAACGCCGGGATGTGGTCGGCGGCGCCGCGGTGACCGAGGAATTCCACCCCGGCTTCAAAAACTCCGTCGCCTCCTATACAGTCAGCCTGCTCAATCCCAAAGTGATCAATGACCTGAAGCTGCATGACCATGGCCTGAAGATCGTTGAGCGCCGGGTCAATAACCTGTGGCCGCACGAGGACGGCAACTATCTTTCCTTTGTCGTCGGCGGCGAAAACCTCAAGCAGGAAATCGCCCTCTTTTCCAGGAATGACGCCGAGGCATTGGACCGCTATTTCCGGGATATCGAGATGGTCGCCGACCTGATCCGGGACTTCCTGCTGGAAACCCCGCCCAATGTGGGCGGCGGACTGCGGGACATTTTCGGCGCGCTCAAGATGGGTAACCGCCTCAGGAAACTTTCCCTCGAGGATGAGCGCATTGTCCTCGACATCTTCACCAAAAGCGTCGCCGACTTCCTCGATCTCTATTTCGAGAACGACTATGTCAAGGGCGCCTTCGCCTTCGACGGCGTGGTCGGCAACTATGCGGACAGCAAAACCCCCGGGTCCGCCTATGTGCTGATGCATCATGCCTTTGGGGAAGTGAACGGCAAGAAAGGGGTCTGGGGCCACGCCATCGGCGGCATGGGCGCCATTACCCAGGCCATGGCCAGCGCCGCCCGGGCAAAAGGCGTTGAAATCAGCACCGGCAGTCCGGTGGCGGACGTGATCGTGGAAGACGGCAAGGCCCGCGGTGTGCGGCTTGAGAGCGGCGAAGAATTGCATGCCGATATTATCGCTGCGAACGTCAATCCATCCCTGCTCTACAACAAAATGGTTGCCGCCGGCGATCTGCCGGAAGATTTCAGCCGCCGCATGAAACATTACAAAAACGGGTCCGGCACCTTCCGCATGAATGTGGCGCTGTCCGAACTGCCGCGCTTTACCTGCCTGGAAAAACAGGCCCGGGCGACCCCGGATCACCTGACCGGCGGCATCGTCATTGCCCCGACCATGGCTTATCTGGATCGGGCGTACCGTGACGCCATGGACCACGGCTGGTCCCGGGAACCGATCGTCGAAATGCTGATCCCGTCCACTCTGGACGACAGCCTCGCTCCCCCGGGACAGCATGTGGCGAGCCTGTTCTGCCAGCAGTTCGATCCCAATGTGGACTGGGACAAGCACCGGGAGGAAGCCGCCGACACCATCATCAATCAGGTGGAAAAATTCGCGCCCGGCTTCAAGGCCAGCATCCTTGGCCGCCAGATCAACAGCCCACTTGACCTGGAGCGCACCTTTGGCCTGGTCGGCGGCGACATCATGCACGGCAACCTGACCCTGGACCAAATGTTCAGCGCCCGCCCCCTGCTTGGCAATGGCAACTACCGCTCCCCGATCAAGGGGCTGTATATGTGCGGATCAGGCACCCATCCGGGCGGCGGCGTCACCGGGGCGCCGGGTCATAATGCGGCCAGGGAAATCATCCGGGATAACTGAGATCAGTCGAGACGGGACAAATCCTTTTCCAGGACAAGACCAGTGGCACTTTCGACAAAATCATAGACAATGCTCAACCCGTCTTCGCGGGAGAAAGTATCCGGGTTGAGACACCATTCCAGCCACAGGCCGTCCAGCAGCGCATTGACGCCAATGGCCTGATGGCGAACTTTCTGCCGTTCCAGTTGCCGGCCGGCCAGTTCATAGGCCTTACTCAACATTTCTTCTATCGCTTCGATATACTGTTGATAGGTTTCCCGATGAATATGGCCAAGGTCCCTGCGCAACAGGGTGAGTGACCAGAAGGACAGCCAAATCCTCAGCAGCCGGGGATCCATATTTCCCCGCTCGAAGGTTTTCAGGAAAAAAATATTCAACGCCTCCAGCGGATTGTCCTTATGTTCAGCAACCCTTTCCCGGAACAGGTCCAGGAACTTATAGGCCAGATATTTATAGCTTTCGGCAATCAGGACTTCCTTGCCGCTGTAATAATGGGTCAACAGCCCGGGCGCCACCTTGGCGATTTCCGCAATTTTGCGCACTGTGGTGCCCTTGTACCCATATTCCGCCAGGGCACAGATGGTCGCATCTATGAAAAGCTGTTTCTTGTCCCCGGTCTTAGGGTCAACCTTGTAGATACTTTTTTCCTTTTTCATCTTCCACCCAGACAGTGTTTCAATTTATCGTTTATAGCAACCTGACAGGTCGGCGCAAAGCATCATTCTCCACCAACAGACCAGCCTGGCGAAATTGATCCTGTACAATTGTACAATATTCTACATATACTGAGTCAAAAGGAGGATCGCAAATGGCAGAAAATGTTACCCCAAAGCCTTGTATGGGTTTCTGGCGGACCTGGGCCTTGGGGGTCGGCATGATGATCGGGTCCGGCATATTCATGATGCCCGCCCTGCTGGCACCTTTCGGCGGACTGGGCCTGATGAGCATCCTCGTTACCGGCGGCGGGACATTACTGATTGCCCTGATGTTGTCACGCCTGACCAAGGTCATTCCCAAAGTCGGCGGTCCCTACGCCTATGCCCGGGAGGGGCTTGGTGACTTTGCCGCCTTCCTCACCATGTGGGGATATTCCCTTTCCATCTGGACGGCAGTGGCGGCAGTGGCTGTTGGCTTTGTTGGCTATCTGGATGTTTTTGTCCCGGGACTTGCCGCCGACCCCTTAGGGTCCCTCGCGGTCAGCTTAAGCCTTGTCTGGGCTTTCGTCGCCCTGAACATTAAGGGAGTGCAGGAATCCAGCAGCTTCCAGTTGATTACCACAATCCTGAAAATACTGCCTCTCCTCCTGATTGGCGGGTTGGGATTTTTCCATCAGGGCGTGGATTATATGCCCGAAGTGAACCCGACTGGCGGAAATCCCCTTTCAGCCCTGTCAGCGGCGGCAATCCTGACCATGTGGGCCTTTGTCGGCATCGAATGCGCCACCATTCCCGCCGAGGATGTCATCGAGCCGGAAAAGACCATTCCCAGGGTTCTGTTCTGGGGCGCCGTAACCGTCACTCTTGTATATCTGGTTTCCACCTTTGGGGTCATGCTGGTGGTTCCGGCTGAAGTTCTGGCCACCTCCACAAGCCCGTTTTCTGACGCCGCGACGGCAGTGATGGGCCCCTTTGGTGCAAAATTTGTCGCCATAGGCGCCATGATTTCCATGGTTGGCGCCCTGAACGCCATGGTCCTGGTAGGGGCCCAGACCCCGATGGCCGCGGCCCGGGATAAATTATTCCCGCTCAGCTTTGCCAAGATGTCCAGAAATGGAACGCCGCTTTTTTCCCTCATTGTGCTGGGCCTCCTTGCCACCGTGCTATTGCTCCTGAACTATACCAAGGGATTGCGCGGGGCTTTTGAATTCCTGCTGCTTCTTTCCACCCTGTCGGTCCTGATCCCCTATGCCTTTTCAGCTGTAGCGGAGCTGGTGTTGCTCAGGAAAGTGGGCAAGGCCGCCCCCCTGCAAACCACCCTTCTCTCCCTGGCCGCCTTTGTTTACACAACCTGGGTCATTGCCGGATCGGGATATGAAACGGTCTTCTGGGGCTTTATTCTGCTGCTGGCGGGGATGCCCGTCTATGCCTGGCTGCATGTCCATGTCACAGAAGAAACCCAGGGGGAAGTCGCTGAATGACGGGCTTCAATGAGTATGGAAAGATCAGGCGCATCGCCATCAGACCGCCTGCCGCCTCTTTTGAAAATGACGATAAAATCACCAGCCAGTGGCAGGCACTGCGCTTCCATTCCAGGCCTGACTACAGCGATGCGGTGAAGGAATATGACGCCTTCCGGGACATACTTGCCCAAGGCGGGGCCTCGATTATCGACCTGCCCGGCGGGGAAGCCCTGACCCTGGATGCCATCTATACCCGGGACGCCCTTCTGGCAACGCCGGGCGGCCTGATCCTGTGCCATATGGGACGCGCCAGCCGGCGCGGCGAACCGGCCGTCAACGCCCGCGTCCTGGAACAGGCCGGAGAGAAGATTCTGGGTGAAATTTCCGCGCCCGGCACCATGGAGGGTGGGGATTTTATCTGGCTTGATGAAACTACCTGCGCCGTAGGCCGCGGCCCCCGTACCAATGACGAGGGCATCAGGCAGCTTAAATCCCTTCTCGGGGAAGACACGGAGGTCCATGTGGTCCCCCTGCCCGCCCCGGATGATGCCGAGGATGTGTTTCACCTGATGAGCATGATCTCCCCGCTGGACCGGGATCTGGCCCTGATCTACAGGCCGCTGATGCCGGAAAGTTTCCTCACCTGGCTGGAAGGCAGGGGCATCGGCTTTGTGGACGTGCCGGAGGAGGAATTCCTTCCCATGGGCTGCAACGTGCTGGCCCTCGGGCCCAGGGACCTTGTGATGCTGGACAGACTGCCGGAGACAAAAAAACGCCTCGAGGAAGCCGGCTGCCGGGTACAGACCTACAAGGGTGATGAAATCAGCCGCAAGGGCGAAGGCGGCCCGACCTGCCTGACCCGCCCCCTCGACCGCTGTCCCTCTTCATTGGCGAAAGAATAGGCCGCAGAATACCGGCACCCCGGTTCAGGAAAATATTATCCTGACCCTCAGACCGCCAAGATCCGGCGAGCGGGAAAATTCGATTTCTGCGCCATAAAGGTCGACAATCTCCCGCACAATGGAGAGGCCGAGCCCGTGGCCGTCACCGGATTCATCGCGCCGGATACCCCGCTTCTCCAGCATCGAGAAAACTTCCGGCGTTCCACCCGGACCGTCGTCGCTGACCTCAATCACCAGGACATCGTCTTCCGGTTGCCGGATGTGAAGCCTGACTGTTTTCTCCGCCCATTTGCAGGCATTGTCCATCAGGTTGCCCACCAGCTCCATCAGGTCATGGCTGTCGCCGGTAAAAACCGCATAATGTTGCAGGTGGATATCAAACTTGAGGCCTCTGGTGAAATATACCTTTTTCAGGGTTTCAACCAACGGCGACACATACTGGAACACAGATATTTTCTGTCCCCGGGTCGGCGTGCCGATGATGCGGGCTTTCCTGAGTTCGCTGTCCAGGTAAAAACGAATATCCTCCAGGGCCTTTTTCATATCCTTCCGTCTGGACTCATCGAGGCTGTTGTCCGCACTGCTGAGCATCTGCTCAAGCAGCGAAAGCGGCGTTTTCAGGCTATGGGCCAGATTGCCGATGGCCGTCGCGGACCGCTTGATGCGGTTGTCCGCCAGCACGAGAAGCTGATTGATTTCCTGAACCAGCGGCTTGATTTCCTCCGGCACCTCCTCTTTCAGCAGGGGAGCTTTGCCTTTTTCCAGATTACTCAGTTCCTGGCGGGCTTCCGTCAGCGGGCTGAGCCCGCGAACCACCATCCAGCGCTGCATAAAACTGAGCACAATGATGATTCCCGCGCCGAGCGACGTAATCAACAGGCCAAGCATGGTGAGGTTGTCACTGATGGGGGAATAATCTTCCGTCACCGAAATCAGGACATCTTTTCCTTCAATCCGGTAACTTCCCTCCAGAAGCAGCAGCGACTGCCCCTGGGGGCCGGGAATATGGTGCACATCCAGGGTGCCAAGCTCATGATGGTGAGGCTGCATCTGATAGTCCCACAGCGAACGGGACAGAAAGGTCTGGACGCCGGCATCGATGCGAAAATAATGGCCGGAATAGGGTTGTTTGAATATGGGATTGACAGCACGGTCATCCAGGGTGAGGTCACCAGTTTCCGGATTAACTTCCAGTGCCGTCAGCAGCGCCTCCATATCATGTTCGAGACGGGCTTTGACAAAATTCTCTCCGAACCGGTTGAAAAAATAGATATTGAAAGCGATCATGAAGACGAAAAACAGGATCGAGGTGATCAGTACATTGAGGGTCAGGCGGTCCCGGAGACTCTTCATCTGCCTCCTCCCCCGAAAATATAGCCCTGCCCTCTCAGGGTGCGGATCAGCCCGTCAGGCAGAATGCGCCGCAACCGGCGGATATAGACCTCGATCACATTGCTGTCCTTGTCGGCATCGAACTCATAGACATGTTCCGTCAGAGTGGTTTTGGACAATATCTTACCCGGGTTCAGCATCAGATAATGCAGCAGCCGATATTCGGTCCCGGTCAGGACATGGGAACTTCCATCCGCCAGGACCACCGCCTGATTGTCCTGGTCCAGCACAAAACCCTCGGCCTCCAGCGTCCGCGACGCGAGACCGCTGGCCCGGCGGATCAGCGCCCCGAGCCGCTCCACAAGTTCCTCGAAATGAAAAGGTTTGGCCAGATAATCATCGGCCCCGGCCTGAAACCCCTCGACCTTTTCCTGCCAGCTGTCCCGGGCGGTCAGGATCAGAACCGGCACCGTCATATTTTCCCGGCGCCAGGCTTTCAAAACCTCGATACCCGACCTGTCAGGCAGACCCAGATCCAGGATAATGATGCCGTAGGGAACCTCTGCCCCCATAAATTCAGCCTCTTCGCCCGACGCCGTCAGGTCCACCGCATAGCCGCGGTTCTGCAGATCCTTCTGCAGTTGCGGACCTAGTTTCGGATCATCTTCCACCAGCAGCAGACGCATTCATTCTCCCTGATCATGTCGGGTGACCGGTTGTCCGGTTCGGGCATCCAGCATGTATTTTTTGACAATTCCCGACTTTTCGAGAATCTCTACCTTATAGAAAAGATAGCCTTTTCGTTCCAGAAGTTCCACTTCAAGCAACCGGTCGTCTCCACTGCGCTTCAATAATCTGATGATTTCCTCCAGGCTGAGGATGTCCCCCTCCTGCTGGAGTTTAATCAGTTGTTCCGGACTGAGGTGATGGGACCGGTATAATTCTTCCGGTTCTGACAAGGCATATACGGCACCGCTCACCCCCAAGGGCGCCAGTGACAGCACCAGCCACAGGCCGGTCAGGGAAAAGCATTTTCTAATCATTCTGTTCAAGATGACCCGCCTCCAGTATCGGGGACAGCACGTAATGCAGGTCGGTGCCTGCAAAGCCGCTCTTAATGTCGGCAAGCACCTGCTCCGCCGCCGCCTGCTCGAGATGGAGCTGGAACATGACCCGACGCGACCGGGCCGAAACCCTTTCCGCCAGTGTCATCCGGCTTTCTGACGCGCCGTGGCCCGAGACCGGTATGCTGGTAAAACCGTCAATTTGTGAGTGGTCCATGAGCCAGTCGACAAATGTATCCTCAAGCGTTACGGGTGTGATGACAGTCAGAAGGCAAAGAGACATTATTAGACTCCCTTGGTTTCGGCAAAGGCAAATCGACGATAAAGGATCGGCAACAGCACCAGCGTCAGCAGGGTTGAAGTAAACAGCCCGCCGATCACCACTATCGCCAGCGGGCGCTGGATTTCCGAACCGGGGCCGGTAGCCAGCAAGAGCGGCACCAGCCCGAAAGCGGCAATACTGGCCGTCATCAACACGGGACGCAGACGGCGGCTGGCGCCCTCGGTGATGATCTCATGCATGCTCCGGCCCATCTCCTTAAGCTGATTGAAATAAGTCACCATCACCACCCCGTTGAGCACCGCAATCCCCAGCAGGGCGATAAAGCCCACCGACGCCGGCACCGACAGATATTCACCACTGAGCCACAGGGCGATAATGCCGCCGGTCACGGCAAAGGGAATATTGCTGAGCACCAGCAAGGCCTGGCGCACCGAGCGGAAGGTGGAAAACAGCAGCAGGAAGATCAGGCCGAGCGCCACCGGCACCACCAGCGCCAGTCGCTTGGAGGCGCGCTGCTGGTTTTCAAACTGCCCGCCCCATTCCAGATAATAGCCGCTCGGCAGTGACAGTCTTTCCGCCACAAGCTGTTTGGCCTCGTCAACAAAGCCAACCAGGTCGCGGCCCTTCACATTGCCGATCACCACCACCATACGGGAGCCCTTTTCGCGCTTGATCGATACCGGTCCTTCGATACGCTCGATCTTTGCCACCTGGGTGAGCGGGATGTTGCGGCCGTCGGGCAATGGCAAAGTCAGGTTGCTGAAGCGGGCCGGATTGTCGCGCAGATCAGCGGCCCCGCGCACCAGCAACGGTGTACGCCGGGCGCCTTCGTAGACCGTGCCGATGGTGATGCCCTCGACCTGGGCCCGGAGCGCCCGGGTCAGGTCATCCACATTAAGCCCCAGCCGTCCTGCCGCCAGCCGGTCGACGGTCAGTTGCAGATACTGGGCGCCGTCATTGGCCGGCTTGTAAATATTGCCGGCGCCGTCGATGCCGTTCATCAGGCCCACAATCTGTTCGCCGATCCGGTTGAGCTGGTCCTGGTCCTCGCCGAAGATCTTGATGGCAATATCGCCGCGCACCCCGGTCAGCATTTCCGACACCCGCATGTCAATCGGCTGGGTAAAGTTGAAGCCGACGCCGGGAATGTCCTTGATCACTTCCTGGATCTTTTCAATCAGCTCATCCTTGCTGTCGACACTCCATTCCTCCCGCGGCTTGAGGACCAGAAAGCCGTCTGTTTCGTTCAATCCCATCGGATCAAGACCGAGTTCATCCGAGCCGGCGCGGGAGACATAGCCGATCACTTCCGGCACTTCCGCCATCAGTTTCCTTTGCGTCAGGACGTCAATTTCCAGCGATTGCTCAAGGGAGATCGAGGGCAGTTTTTCCGCCTGCAGGATGATATCGCCCTCGTCCATCACCGGCATGAAGGTCTTGCCGACCTGGGTATAGGTCACTGCCGCGGCAAGCAGCAGCGCCGCCGAGATGACGGCAACAGATTTGGTATTTTCCAGCGCCCAGGCCAGCAGAGGCTTGTAGCCTTTCTGCAGCTTGCGCACCAGCCAGGTTTCCTCATGCTCCGTCTTGAAGGACAGGAAGGAGGCAATCACCGGAATCACCGTCAGAGACAGGATCAGGGAAGCCGACAGGGCGGAGACAATGGTCAGCGCCACCGGTACGAACAGTTTCCCTTCCAGTCCCTGCAGGGACAACAGCGGCAGGAACACAATGATAATGATGAAAATCCCCGACGCCATCGGCAGGGAGACTTCGCTCACCGCCCGGTAAATGATATGCAGGCGCGGCTGCCGACCATCCTTTTTATGGCTCAGGTGGGTCACGATATTCTCCACCACCACCACGGCCGCATCCACCAGCATGCCGATGGCAATGGCCAGTCCGCCGAGGCTCATCAGGTTGGCCGACATGCCGAACCGGTTCATCAGGATAAAGGTCGCCAGTGCCGCCAGTGGCAGGATCAGGGCCACGGTAAGTGCTGCCCTCAGATCCCCCAGAAACACCACCAGCAGGATCAGCACCAGAACGATGGCTTCCATCAGCGCCTTGGAGACGGAGGTGATGGCCTTGTCGATCAGCTTGCCGCGATCGTAAAAGATATTGAGGCTCACGCCTTCCGGCAGGCTCGGTTCGATGGCGGCAAGCCGCTCCCGCGCCCCTTCCACCACATCCTGGGCATTGGCGCCCCTCAGACCCAGCACCAGCCCTTCCACAGTTTCTCCCGTGCCGTTGGCGGTGACGCCGCCGTAACGGGTTATGGCGCCCAATTGGACCGTCGCCAGATCCCGCACCCGGATCGGTTCGGTGGCATGAGCCTTGACCACGATATTTTCCACATCTTCCAGGGTGTTGATGCTGCCGCCGGTCCGGACGAGAAGCACTTCTTCCCCTTCGTCCAGACGCCCTGCGCCGTCGTTGCGATTGTTGCGCTCCAGCGCGTCAATCAGGTCGGACAGGGGAATACGATGGGCCGACAGTGCCTTGTTGTCCGGCACCACCTCGAAACTGCGCACCAGACCGCCAAGGGCATTGACGTCGGCCACCCCGGGTACTGTCCGCAGCGCCGGGCGGATCACCCAGTCCAGCAGGGAGCGTTTTTCCATCAGGCTCATGCCGTCACCTTCAATGCTGAACATGAACATTTCGCCCAGCGGCGTGGTCATGGGCGCGATACCGCCGCTCACCCCGTCGGGCAGGTCCTCCATAATGGCGCCAAGGCGTTCGGACACCTGCTGCCGGGCCCAGTAAATATCGGTCCCTTCCTCAAAATCGATGGTAATGTCGGTCAGGGCATATTTGGTGATCGAGCGCAGAATGCTCTGGTTGGGCAGTCCCAGCATTTCCACCTCCACCGGGGCGGTAATGCGGGATTCCACTTCCTCGGGTGTCATGCCCGGGGCTTTGAGGATGATCTTGACCTGGGTGGTGGAGACATCCGGAAAGGCGTCAATGGGCGTGGCCCGGAACGCCGACCAGCCGCCACCGACCAGCAACAAACTGACCAGCAAAATCATCAGGCGCTGGGTCAGGGAAAACTGTATCAGCTTTTTCAGCATTATTCGTCGCTCCCCAGACCCTGCCAGATCCCCTTAAGCACGCTGATGCCGCTGACAGCCACGCGATCACCCTTGGCAATATCCGCCCGGATCACCACAGCATCCTGCTCTTCGGCTATGATGTCGACCGGCAGCAGGGCAAAGCCGCCACTGATCTGGCGAAACAGATAGGCCCCCTCAGCATCCCGGAAAATCGCCTGCCGCGGCACCCGGTAGCCATTGCCGTTGGAAAATTTCTGTTCCAGCTTGACGGTCACAAACTGGCCGGGAAGCAATCTGTCCGTCTTTTCCGTGACAGAGGCCCTGACCAGCACACCCTGGTCCTCGTCATGGATCATTCGGCCGATGGAAATCACCTTGCCCTCCACATCCGTGTCCTCAAGCCGCGCCCGGGCACCCGTACTGACCCGCCCCATACGGCTGACGGGGACATGAATTTCCAGCCACAGCACATCGGTGCGGCCGATACTGTAAAGAGCGGTCGCCTCGTCAACAGGCTCGCCCGTGCGCACCATCTGTTCAAGTACGGTCCCGTCAAGCGAGGTCCTGAGCTCCAGTGTCGGACTAATCCGGCGCGTCCGGTCCAGTTCTGCCACCCGGGCGGCATCCATGCCGGCGAACAGCAGCGCCTGCTTTTGCCGGGCATAACCGTTTTCCGCCTGGCTCAGGGAAACCCTGGCCGCCTGAAAGCGTTTTTCAGAAATAATGCCTTCCTCAAGCAGCATCTTGTCCCGGGCGAAATTTTTACGCTCCATCTCCAGCGCCGCCAGGGCATCCAGATAATCCTGTTGGGCCTCGAGGAAAGCGGGGCTCGCAATATCTGCCAGCTTATCGCCGGCTGCTACCCGGTCGCCTTCTGCCACATGCAGGGCCTTGACCAGCCCCGGATAAAGCGAAGTGACGATTTCAATGCGGTTATTGGGAATGACCACTTTTGCCGGCCAGGCTATACTCCAGGTGGTGTCGACCGGTTCGGGTGTTGCGGTTTCAATACCGAGCGGTTTCAATCGCGCATGATCGAGTGAGATAGTCTCCTCGGCCATTACAGGATTGTAAGCCAGTGCTGCGGCAACGGTGGCGATACTCAACAGTCTGATCATTGCGGAAGAATCCCCTTGGTCTGATTATAGCGGGCCACGCCGAGACTGCATTGCAGTTTCTGTCGGCTGTGAACACCGGAGGACTGAAAATATTGTTCCCGGACCCTGAGCAGGTCCATGAGGTCGCTCTCGCCAAGCTCGAAGGCCCGCTCGGCAAGACGCAGGTTTTCGGAAGCCATGCGGAAATGTTCGTCAGTGATCTCCTGTTGGATCAGGCACACTTCCAGTTCATGTTCCGCTTCATGCAGGGCAAGTTTTTGTTCCCGCATGGCCATGGCCAGTTCACGCTCGGCGTTGGCCAGCTTCTCAGCTGCCTCGGCCCGGCGCGGGGCCGAATGAGTCGCACTCCCCAGGGGGACCGTCAGCCCGAAGCTGACGGAATCGATGGAACGGTCGTCATAACCGCCGCGCTCCCGTTTCACGCCCACGGTAATGGTGGGTGAACTGGACCAGCTTGCCCGCTCGCTGTCATATTCCGCCTGGTAATAGTCCATCTGTCGCCGGGCATAGATCACCGGCGGGACGGCATAGTCATCCTCGACTTCCTGTCTCTGTTCGGCAATATTGGTTGGGATCCGGTCGAGGCCGGTATAAGTCTTGTACATCATGGCACTGTCCACATAGTCCCGTTCCGCACCCTTGATGGCGATGCGGCGGCCGGCCAGTTCCTGGCGGGCGAGGAGAACAGTGTTCTTGGGAAGGTCGCCGGCCCTGATGCGTTTTTCCACATCGTCCAGAAGCTTTTCCGCTGTCTCCAGTGCTGCCCGGCTCTCGTCAAGCGAGGCTTCGGCAAGCTTCACCTGCCAGACCAGGTCGCGGACTTCGCCGGCGACAGCCCAGACCAGCTGGTTGCGAAAGGCATCCGCCTCAGACCCTGCCGCCCGGGCCCGGTCTTTCCAGGCCCGTTTTTCCCCCGGCATCCAGATGGGAAGATCCAGCCGGCCCTCCCATTCCCGAAGCCCCTGGTCCGAGATCAGGAAATCATTCTGGTGATGCACGGATATTTCGGGGGCGCCGGCAAAGAAGCTCGACGCCTTGCGACCATAGGCCTTGCCGGTCTTGTTCCGGGCGTCGACCATAAAACGATCCGGGGCCAGCTCTGCAGCCCGGTCAATTACCTCACCCAGTGAAAGGGCCTGGTCCGGGACCAGTTTGACATGCTCGCCTTCATGCTCTTCAGCAAAAGCCGCACCCGGCCCCATAAGAAGCAGAAACCAGAAAGCCGCGCCAATAAGTTTCAGATTCAACTGCATGTTAGTGCTCCGATAAACCATGAGCCTTCCCTAACAGACCAAGCTGAAACGAAACTGAAAATCTACATCTATTTTTTGGAAAATGACAAACATGATGAGAAATAGTGCCGCCGGGAGGCACCGGAATGTCAGCAAAAAACAGCAGGTTAGATAAAAAATTGCGCGCCGCAGGCGCACTCTATGCAGCCCTTTGCTGCCAATCTCCTGCTACAGGGGAACAAACCTATTCAGGTCAAGCAGAGCGGTGGGCCTGACTGATAGTCTCCGACGGAAGCCGGCCGTATGTCTTGCGATAAAGAGCGGAAAACCGACCGAGATGGGAAAACCCCCATTTCGTTGCAACTTCGTAAATTGGAAGCCTGTTTTCAGCCGACGACAATTCCGCATGAACCGCTTCCAGCCTGATCTGACACAGGTAACTTGTTGGCGTTATGTCCATAAACCTGCGAAAGCCCTCCTGCAATGACCGTACGCTCACGCCAACCTGCTGCGCAATATCGCTAACGCTCAGCGGGGAGTGCAGATTGGCTTGCATAAAGTCCATTGCTGCCTTCACATGACGCGGCGCAATGCCGGCGGCATTGTTTTCCAATTTGCCGCTAAGTCTGTGAGGAACATTCTCGAATATCAAGCGTAACATCGAGTCCGCCAGTAGCTCACTCATCTGGGCCGACTTCCTGACCACGCCGGCTCCGTACATGCCTGATACAATTGTTTCAGCCAGCGACTTGAGGGTTTGTCCGGCAGGCAAAGACAGATCGACGTTGGGCTCAAGGGCAAGTTGGCTCAACGAGCCCTGACCAAACATCGAATTCAGCGTCCGGGAAACCATGCCGGCATTAAACTGGAGCGACACATGGGCGTAAGCCTCTTTGCTATATAGTCTGACTTCCTCCACGTTCTTCACTGAAATCAGAGACGCTTTTCCCGGTGTTGCGACAGCAGTTTCACGCCCCCCGGAAACCAGTTCAACAGCCCCAACCAGAGGAAAGAGTATGAAAAGCATATCTTCCTCACATTCCATCCGCGCAGCGCAATCATGGCTGTAGCGCGATCTCCAGGTACCGACGCTATCGGTCGCAGCCCGGTCAACCCGCCAGGTGAACTGCTTTTGTGGCTGCAATGTGTCTATCGTCAAACAGGGAATATAAGAATGAAAAAAAGATCGAACAGTCTCTACTCCCTGCCCGCCCTGCTCAGGTGGCCCATAGAAGGGTAAGGAGCTGCTGGAGCTAGACAAAATATTGTTCAAAATTTCCATAAGTTCGCAACTTACAACAATTGAATATTGCTCTTGGGATGAAGTCAGACTCCAATCAGTCCGGGGTATTAAATGCCGCTTTTCATCCGGATTACCTGCGCAAAAATCACGTCACGGCAGAAAGCATAAATGATAGAATTATTCTAATTTATTATATAAATATCTGTTTTATTATATATAATTAGTACATTTATATAGTGTTATATAATCATCTTTTTCAAAATAACAAGTCTTCCACATCAATTTCCAGGGCGGTAGCATTCCCCGGGTCACCAGATGCCACGTCGGAGGGTTCCCCCAGCAGACGATCATGGACATTCCGCTCGCTATCCATCGTATAGCGAGCGCGTAACTCTGACAGGAGGTTAAGCGCGGCAGGAGTACCCGCCCACTCGATATTTGTTGCGGACAACGCCTCAAGTTCGCCTTTTGCCCAGCGCCAGTTCCCGCTGAGCTCCTGACGCAAAATCACACTATTTACCGTCTCCTCAATCAGGCCGATTGCATGCGGTGCCTGACGTCCCACATTGGTTACGGCTTCATGGGTACGGCTTACGATGGCTTCAAGCACCTCCGTGGCAGATGACGCCTCTGTCTCCACCGTCTCAAGATCAAGCCCTTCAGAGCCTTCCTCTTCTGCCACTGTTTCTTTGATCATGCCATCCGCATCAGCAAGAATTTCCATAATGGCGCTGGCGGCGGTCACCGTTTCCCCTGTCAAGCCGTGCAACTCCTGGGCAATGACGCTCAAGGTGCGCCCTTCCGTCCCCAGTCGTCCGCACTGGATTGTTGTATTCAGGCTGACCAGCCGCATGTCTTCTTCAATCTTGTGGACGGCATCGATATGGGTGGTCATGACGGAAAAGGTTCGCATGACCTTTTCGGCAACATCTGCCAGGCCTGCCCTGGTGTCCCGGACCTCCGCAAACAAAGCATGAAGACGATGCAGGTCGTCCACCAGATCAGCGAGAGCCGTCCCGCCGGAGGACAGCAGACTGTCGGCGCTATTATCACTTTCCCGAACCAGAACCGAGGCATCACTGGTCAGCGCCCGCAAGGTCGCAATAAGGTCAGCGATCCGGCCATCATATTCAGAAACCGCATCCTCCAGTTGCTCAACCTGCAGACTGCATACCACAGCGATAATCGCCTCCTGCCCGCCGCCATCATGACTGTCATTCTCATGTGTACGCAACGTGGCCAGGGCCTGCTCTACATGCTCAATCCGCTGGCGTGTGGTGTCGCCGATCTGAAGTGCGGAAACAGCAGCGCCGATGCGACTGGTTATTTGGCGAAGGAGTTGCGCATATTCGACAGATTTAGTAGCGGCGCGGGCGTTTTGTTCCTCAAGCACCTCCAGATGACTGTTGAGCCGGGTCAGTATCTGATTCACGCTGCTGCTTTGTCGGGCAGAGAGGTCGGCATTGGCGGTACGGGCCATTGCCAGGCTGCTGCTCATTTCATCATATGATGTCGAAAGCGCCTGGACCGCGTCTGCCGCGCTCAGAGCCAGCTTTGTCATGCCCATGGTGAAAACTTCGAAGTCTTCTTTACCGGCATTCAGGCTTGCCGCCGAAATCCGGGCGTTGACAGCGACGATTCCGATTGTCTTGACAGTCCTGCACAGGTTTGAAATGGGCTTGGAGATGGCTGCAGCCATATTTGCCAGATGCCCCAGGTAATCGTGGCTGTCTGCCACCGGCTGGATCATTTCGAGTATTTTGTCGCGGATTCCCCTGAGTTGGGATATGGCCCGCTTGAACTCCTCGCTTTCCAGGGTAGCCGCCGTGTTGGCGTGGGTTGCCGAAATCTCGTTCAACAGTCGCGCACTGTCGGCGAGCCTGGCTCCCATATCCGAGAAATCCTGTTCAATGACAGACCGGGAGGCTGCAAGCCGCTCCTCAATCTTTGTGCAGGTTTCCTGCACGCCGGCAGACAAAGGCTGGAAAGACGTATCTGGAATGGCAGCTGGCATCATGACGCGCATCCTGACTGCCCGACGGCGGCTCCCATAATCACATGGGCAATCCGGTCGAGTCCGACAACTCTATCGGCCGCCCCCCGCTCGATCGCTTCCTTAGGCATACCGAAAACGACGCAGCTTTCTTCATCCTGAGCCACCGTCTGTGCACCGGCCGTTTTCATCTCCAGAAGACCATTGGCACCATCATCTCCCATCCCGGTCAGGAGAATGCCCAACGCATTGGGCCCGGCCTGTTGTGCGGCAGAGCGGAAAAGCACATCAACAGAAGGACGGTGTCTCGAAACTTGCGGTCCTCCCTTGATGACAGACCGGAAATTCCCCCCCACTCGTTCGATAAGCATGTGCTGGTTGCCGGGGGCGATCAGCACTTGTCCGGGCAGGATTAAATCCCCGGTCTCGGCTTCCTTGACCCTTACGGCGCATATGCCGTCGAGACGTTTGGCAAACGCTGCAGTGAATTTCTCGGGCATATGCTGGACGACAACGATGCCCGGACAGTTGGCGGGCAGCGCCGTCAGAATGACGCGCAGGGCTTCGGTTCCGCCTGTGGACGCGCCGATACAGACAATCTGATTGCTAACGGCTGTTGCTGTCCGGCGAAAGCGGCTGGACGGCAGAATGGCGTCGGCAGTCAGCTTGGGCTCAACCTTGACCGGTTCCAGCGCCCGTCGGTGTCGCGGCAGTCGCGCCTGAGCAGCAGCATGCGCCACATCACAAATCATGGTCCGGCTTTCACTCAGGGCATGAGCCGTATCGACACGGGGCTTGGTAATGACATCAACCGCCCCGGCTTCCAGAGCCTGCAGAAAGGCTGCTGACCCCTCTTCAGTCAATGTCGAACAGATCACAACAGGAATGGGCCGTTGCGCCATGATCTTGCGCAAAAACGTCAGGCCGTCCATGCGCGGCATCTGAATATCGAGGAACATAACGTCAGGAATTTCTTTCCGGATACGCTCCGCTGCCACATAAGGGTCCGACGCGGTTGCCATGACCTCCAGATTGGGGTCGCTGGCAATAATCTCGCTGAGGCATTGACGCACGGTCGCTGAATCGTCCACGATCAGCACCCGGATTTTCCTGTTTTTTGCGGAATGGAAAGAACTATTTGCCATATCGCTTTTCACCCTCTGGATTTTAAACCTTCTGGAACACCGCCGGCGCCACTTGATGCAGCCTGAGATTGGTCCCAATCATAGACTCAGAATGGCCGAGAAAGAGGTAGCCTCCGGGCCGCAAATGCTCCATCATTCGGCATGTCACCGCCTCCTGTGTCGGTTTATCGAAATAAATCAATACGTTGCGCAGAAAAATCACGTCCACGTCGCGATCATAGGCGTAAGACTCATTCATCAGGTTCAGGAGTTCAAAGCGCACCCGACGCCGCAATTCAGGGACGATGCGAACCTGGCCCTGCCGCTCCGGAATTCGAGCCCGCATAATATATTTTTCCTGCAGCTCTTCCGATACAGGGGTGATCATCTCGGTCGGATAGATTGCCCGCCGCGCAGCGGTGACCATCGCCGAGGAAATATCGGTTCCAAGAATAGAAAACTCCATATTTCCATGCCGGGCCATTTCCTCCGCCATTACCATCGCGATGGTATAGGCTTCCGCACCATTGGAACTTGCCGCGCTCCATATTTTCAGCTTGGCTCTGGCGCCGCTCCGACGCAGACCGATTAACGACTGAAGGAGGCTGTTCCTGAGCAGTGTAAAGTGATCCGGCTCCCGGAAAAAGTCCGTCTTGTTGGTGGTAATTGCATCTACCAGGTGAACAAACTCGTCGTCCAACCCACCGTTTTCAAACAGATAACTGCAATAGTCGTCCAGACTGTTGTGACCACAGATCTGCGCGCGCTTTCGCAAACGACCTTCCACCATAAGACGCTTGGCTGGCGGTAGCTTGATGCCGGAATGCTTGTTTATAATGCTGGCGATGCGCATGTAGGTCTCATCGGACAGGCGATTTTTCGCTTCCGTCGCAGCCTTTGCACTCGTTTCGACGTGCCCCATAAGATGTTCCTCTGTCAGCCGGCCTGATAAAAGGGTCCGACCTTACTCCTTGCTGGTACTGTTCCCTGCCTCTCCCGGACATGGGAGCGAATGGCAAACGCCATTACGCATCGACAGGGTCAGGCAACTTCCGCATTGTCTGTTTCAGTCAGGACGCCAAACGATGCCTCGGCGCCGTCGAACAGGCTGTCCAGATCGAGTACAGTGACGAAGTTGCCGTTACGGCGGCCTATGCCGGCAATACATTCAGATTGCCATTCCATCCCGACTTCCGGCGACGCTTCAAGTTCACTGCTGTCCAGCACCGTAACCTCGAACACCCGGTCGGCCTTGAGCCCAAATGTCAGTTGCCGTCCGTTCATTTCAACAAACAACACCACAATCCGGGTGTCGTGCGTATCTTCCGACTGGGGAAAGCCAAGCTTCAGCCTCAGATCGACAACCGGTACGCTCATGCCCCTGACGTCAATCAGCCCCAGCAGGCTTTCAGGCGCATGCGGCAGGCGACTGACCTGCCGCGATTCCAGGATCTCCTGCACCCGTTCCACCGGCACCGCGAGCAATTCGCTCGCGATACCGAGGGTTACATACTGGGCCGCATCCGTTATGGCGACGTCCCTGCTCATGCCACGCCTTTCGTGCGGGTGAATTCGCCATCAAGCGCATCTTTGCCATCCCCCATGTCCAAAGCAAAGCCACCTGTGGAAGCTGCCTCACCACGATCACTCGCGGTCCCCCTTCCGGTCGGGAAGCCATGGCGCAGCTGTTCAGCCAGATGGTCGAGTTGTGCGGCATGTGGGGAGACAGCAGCCTGACGGCGGCTGGCAGGGGTCGAACGAGTGCCTCGCATCTCATTTTCATCCAGCTTGAAGAAGCTGATGGTCTGCTGCATCTGCTCTGCCTGGCTGGCCAGCTCTTCAGCTGTCGAGGACATTTCCTCGGCTGCTGACGTATTCTGCTGGGTGACCTTGTCAAGCTGCTGGATCGCGGCGTTGATCTGGCTTGCCCCCGCATTCTGTTCGTTGCTGGCCGCAGAAATTTCGGAGATCAGCTCGGCGGTCTTCTGGATATCCGGCACCAGCTTGGACAGCATCTCGCCTGCGCTCTGGGCTGCCTTTACTGTATCACCGGAAAGACCCGAGATTTCCTCGGCAGCGGCTGCACTTCTTTCCGCCAGTTTGCGGACCTCGGAGGCCACGACCGCAAAGCCGCGGCCATGTTCACCCGCGCGGGCTGCTTCCACAGCCGCATTGAGGGCCAGCAGGTCGGTCTGGCGGGCAATTTCCTGCACGATCAGGATTTTCTCTGCAATGGTCTCCATGGCCTTGACCGCATCGGCCACAGCCGACCCAGATTTCTCGGCATCAACTGCTGCGGTGCGGGCAATTTCTTCAGTCTGCCCGGAATTGTCCGCATTCTGCTTGATGTTGGCCGCCATCTGTTCAACAGAGGAAGAGGCTTCTTCTGTTGAAGATGACTGTTCGGTCGCACCCTGGCTCAGCTGTTCGGCTGCGGCGGCCATTTCCTGGCTGCCGGCTGCAACATTGCGGGTTGCACCGGTCACCTCGCCGACGATATTTTTCAGCTTTGCCACCATTGAGTTCAAGGCATCAATCAGGTCTTTGATTTCATCATTGGACTTGACTTCCGCAACGGCGTTCAGGTCCCCGTCAGCGACGGAGCGGGCAAGATTCACCGCACTGGTCACCGCGCGGGAAATATTCAGCACGATCCAGGTCGCTGAGATAGCCGCGATCAATGATATGGCGATCAGCAGACCCAGCATGAATGTGCGCGCGGAGTCATAAGCGGCAGCATTGTCGGCTTGCGCCTGTACGATCGCTTCACGCATGCGAACCGTCATGTCACCGAGGATATTGAATGCCTCGCGACGATATTGCGCACCTTCAGTACCGGCAACACCGGCATAGTAGCTGCCATTTTCCACACCCTTGGCCACTGTCTCCTTGACCAGCGGCGTCCAGGCGTCAACAGCCATCTTGACCTCACGAAGGGCAGCCAGGTCAGTCCCTGTCAGCAGTCCCTCAGCCTTTGCAATCTGCATATTAAGCTCAGAAATGCGCGTATTGGCGATCTCCGCGAACCGCTCCTGCTGCGCCGGATCATTCAGATATACCAGCACGTTGAGCATATTTGCGCGAACACGCAGCACGAAATCGGTAACATCAGAGACGGCCACATACCGTTGCATTGCACCACTGTCCCTGGATTTTGTTACATTTGCCTGAAGATGTTCTTCAAGCGCGTTCACTTTATTCAGGACAGCATCGTAGGTTTTCCGGGTGTCGCCCTGCGCCAGGCGGCGCGCCTTTTCGGCGGATTGCAGCCGGGCCTGTTTCTGTACTTTGAGATCGCTCTCCAGGAACTTGTTCCATTGTTTCTTGAAAGCATCAAGGTTGGCACGGCCTTCCGCCCCGGAAAGCGCGTAAACTTTTGTATAGAGATCATCGACCTCTGACTTTCTCTGTTCGATGGAGACGGCAACTTTGTTGACGGTCTCCTCATCCGAAGCAAGAACGATATCCTTTTCGTCCCTGTCGATGCGCACGGCGGTCGCATCAAGCTGGTTGATCAGCCTGATGCGGGCGATCTGGTTGTTGATCACACCGTCATAACTATCCTTGATGCTTCCAAGGTTATTGATGCCAAGAAGCATGCCGCCGGCCGAAAGCACGACAATGGTGGCAAACACCGCCCCCAGTTTAACCTTCAGTGTAAGTCTCATTTACTCAGTCCTTTCATCCGAACTCGGGGCCATTGTATCGCCCACTTTTTCGCCAAATATTCGCCCCATGTCTGGGATTATGATAAAATCTTCACCGCGTTTACCGATTCCTCGGATAAACTCGGGACGCCAGCGCATCCCGACTTTCGGCGCTTCTTCAACGGAGATCGCATCGATATCCGTAACATCGTGAACCTTGTCAGCAAGAATCCCGGTGATGGTGGGTTCGCCGTCCAGATCAATTTCAATAACCACAATGCGGGTGTCCTCGTCCGGCGGCGGCCGGTCCATGTTGAACATCACCCGCAGGTCAGCCAGCGGCACCACGCGGCCACGCACATTGATAAGACCGCCAACAAAGGCCCGGGCATTGGGCACTTCCGTGATCGGCACCACGTCCAGGATTTCCCGCACGCTCTCCGCTTCAATAGCAAAGATTTCTCCCTGCAAGCCGACAGTCAGCGCTGTCATGGCAGTATCTGCAACCTGGCTCTCATTCATCGCTGTCATGCCGCCCTCCCCGCATTGTCTGTGCGAAATCGACTTTCAAAGGTCTGGCCAAAACTCACCAGATGTCCAACGTCAAGGATCAGGGCCACTGTACCGTCGCCCAATATTGTCGCCCCGGAAAAGGTCTCCACATCTGCATGAAACTTGCTCAACGACTTGATAACGGTTTGACTGTTTTCAATGATCTGATCAACGACGAGACCAACGCGGAAGTCACCGGAAGAAACCACTACAACTTTTTGATGGAGGTCCGGCGGCACATCAACGTTGAACAGTTCGCGCAGTCGCAGGAACGGCACAAGACTGCCCCTGATATTAAGGAAATTGCGGCCCGTGTCGCCGGCCTCTGCAGAGGCGGGCAATTCGACGCATTCTTCAACGGTTGACAGCGGGATGGAATAGCGCGCATTCCCGACCCGCACGAGCATGCCGTCAATGATCGCCAGCGTCAGCGGCAGCCGAAGGGTCACCGTCGTCCCTTCACCAGGGGTCGAGGCCACGTCAATACTGCCGCGCAGGGCATCCATGGTACGCTTGACGACATCCATGCCTACGCCCCGGCCCGACAAAGACGTGACTTCAGCCGCGGTCGAGAAGCCGGGGTGGAAAATATACTGGTACAGCTCCTGATCCGGGATCTGCGCATCTTCCTCAATCAGTCCTGCATCCACCGCCTTGGCGCGAATGCGTGCTGCATCCAGTCCGGCGCCGTCATCAATAATGGAAATAGCCACTTCCGCACCGGAATGAACGGCAGCAAGACGAACGGTACCTCGGGCGGCTTTACCGGCTTGTGTGCGTTTCTCCGGCGCCTCCAGACCATGGTCCACGGCATTGCGAATGATATGAACCAGCGGATCGGCGAGGCGTTCGATGACGGTTTTGTCCAGCTCGGTTTCCTCGCCGGAGGTAAGAAATTCAATTTCCTTGTCGAGCTCACGCGACAGATCAAAAATCAGGCGCTTGAAGCGACCGAACAACGTCCCGATGGGCACCATACGAATTCCCATCGTTGTGTCACGCAGGCCAGAGGACAGGCGTTCAAGCTCTTCGGCAACCGCCTTGAGAGTAAGGTCTTCGCTGGTTACGGCAATCTGCGACAGGCGGGCCTGGGCAATCACCAGTTCACCCACCCGGTCCATGAGTTCGTCCAGTCGTTCGGCAGGAACCCGCAGGGAGGAAACGGTTTTCTCAACCGCCCCGTTGCTGCCCTCCTTCCGGAGTGCCGCATTCGCCTGGGCAACCTCAGCGGTGGCGGCATCATCCCGCATCACCTGTCCCTCACCAGCGCCCAGCGACGTTTCCTGTCCGGTAACGTGCTCGATGGTCAGCTCCATGTCATCCAGAATAAACATGAAAACATCTTCAATGGCCTGACGCGGCTGGCTTGTGGTCAGGGTCACGTCCCAGGCAAGATGGCAGATCTCGGGGTCAATCTCATCCAGCAGCGGAACGCCGTCCGTCAATGCCATGATCTCACAGCTGCCGAGTTCGCGGAGCTCATCCAACAGCAACAGGGGGTCCGTCCCCAGCGCCAGGGCATCTGCCGGCAAGCGGAAAACAATATGCCAGGTTTGAAGGCCGGTCTCCATCTCCCCGGGTTGTTCCGCGGCAATATCTTCCGATATTTCCTCCTCGTTTCCGCATTCAACAATCTGACGCAGCGCCTTGAGGATGGGTTCCCCTGCCGCCACATGCCGGTCAGGTTCCTCAATCAGCCGGTGCACATGATCCTTGGCAGAAAGCGCCACAGCGATGAGACCTGCAGAAGGAGCAACCTCTCCTTTGCGAACACGGTCAAAAGCCGTCTCAAATTCGTGCACAAAGCCCGCGACGTCATCGAAACCAAACATTGAGCCGGACCCTTTGATGGTATGCAGGGCCCGAAAGGCGCTGTCGACCAAATCGCGGTTGTCCGGTGACTGTTCAAGATCAAGAAGTGCCTGTTCCAGAGTATCGAGCAGTTCGCGCGCTTCCTGAAGAAATACCTCTGTGGGATCGGGAGTTGTCATGCGCCAACGACCTTTTTAATTACGGCAAGGAGCTGTTCCTGATTGAAAGGCTTGGTAATCCATCCAGTTGCGCCGGCTTCCTTCGCCTCTCGTTTCACGTCATCAGAGGATTCCGTGGTGAGAAAGAGAACCGGCACGCCGGTGCTGGACGGGTCGCCGCGGAATTTGCGGATGAACTCGATACCATTCATCACAGGCATGTTGAGATCCGTGATCACCGCATTGACAGAATTGCTTTTGGCTTTCTCAAACCCTTCCGCACCGTCTTCTGCTTCGATAACATTATAGCCAGCCCCGCCCAGGGTCAGGGAAATCAACTGGCGGATCGACGCGGAATCGTCGATGGTTAAAATCGTCTTGCTCATGATGTCACTCCGTCCAATTCTCTGTCCAATTCAGCAGCAGAGGAAACCCAGAATTGTTCCTCTTCCGTACGGGCACCCCCATCGGGCGAGAGCAACCCCGCCCGGATGAGAATTGTTTTAAATGCAGGGGATGGCGTGTCGGCGAGTCTGAGCTCGCGGCCAAGATGGCGCGCTGTACGCTGCGCCGAGATTATGATCTGCACTATGCCGATGCTGCACTCTGCCTGCTCATGCACATCAATGGTGACACATTCGTGCTTATCGAGTGCCTCATATAGGCGCTGGCCAATATCTTTAGAATCTTTGACACCCAAAGTGCCTTCAATTGTAACTATAGCCTCTTTTCGCACACTCACGATACTTCTGCCCTACTACTTATTCGATCTAAAACAATCTTTTTTCCATTCTGCATTTTTATATCTTTAACCTGACGGCATGAATGGATTTTTCTTTTTATTTCTGCATGTTAGTTAATTATTTTTTATTTTTCTAATAATGCATACCAGCTATTTTTTTGCTCAATTCCTTAAAAATTTATTTATGAAGATGCCGGACAACACTTTATGCGCGCAATCTGGATATGTGATGCGGGAAGTGGATAAAACAGGGCTTCAGGAAGGTCCCTCACAAGGGATTTCCCGGTTCAGGATTGAAGAAAAAATATCCGCCTGATATCAGTTAAAAGCGATGTGGACCGGTCAATCCGGCAAAGCGGACCTCACGACTATCCGGGGTGGCTCGAGGGTTATCAACATCAACAGCGAATTCGGCCCGACAATATTGCCTATACCGCTCAAAACGCAACGGGCAGATTATTTCCTGCGCCGCCTGACGCGAAAACACTGCCCTATAGCTCTGGATACATCCAGGTCACCTGAGACTTGGGCCAAACCTCACCGGCCTCAAAAAACATTATGCGTACTGTATATTGATATATTTTACGCTTAATATAATATAAATAATATATTTATTGTCTTTTTCGTATTTTTTGTGATAACTCCTGTAGAAATAGAAAATACAAGCGTCGCTTTGAGGGAGGCCCTCCAAACCCAAATAAATGGACCGCATCAATATCCGAGAATGCGAACAAATAGCGTGCAAAGCCAACAGCGCCAAAGCAATATAAGGTAAGGAAAACAAAAAATGACCAAGCCGGGGAAAACAGCATGAAAATCCTGATCATCGGCGGCACGGGGCCCATTGGCGGACACGCTGCACTGCATCTGCAGTCTGAAGGCCATGACGTCGTTATCTCTTCGCGCAATCCCCCAAAGCCCGGAACAGGTCTTGAAAAGCTTGACTGGTTGGCGGGCAACTATCTGGAGGGCAGCTATCGCGAAGCGGACCTTCGCGGTTTCGATGCTATTGTCTTTGCCGCCGGAAGCGATTTGCGCCATGTCCCCCTGGACGCCGAAGCTGATACCCACTTCCTGTGGGCCAATGGCGAACTGGTACCGGCCTTCGCTGCGCTCGCCAAGAACTCCGGGGTTTCCACCTTTATCCATATCGGCAGCTTTTATCCGCAGGTCTTGCCGGAAAAGATTGAAAGCGACGCTTATGTGCGCTCCCGCTATCTTGCTGACCAGGGCGTCTGCGCCCTTTCCGACGACAGCTTCCGGGCGATGAGCCTGAATGCCCCCTTCGTGGTCGGTTGCCCGGAAGGCATGAAGAATGACATGTTTGCCGCCTATATCGGCTACGCGCGCAATCTCTATCCCCAGATCAAGCCGTTCGGCCCGGCCGGGGCGACCAATTTTATCTCGACGAACTCCCTGTCCGAAGCAATCTCAGGCGCGCTGGAGCGCGGGGTCGGCGGCACCTCCTATCTGCTCGGTGACGAAAACCTGTCCTTTGCCGACTATTTCAAGATCTTTTTCGATGCCGTCGGCAACAAAGTGGAGGTCCCCTCCCTGGACGAGGAACACCCGATGCTGCCCGACTATGCCATCATCCAGGGCCGCGGCAACATCATTTCCTATGAGCCCGATCCGGAACAGGCCCGCCTGCTTGGTTACCGGCGCCATGATATTGCCGCCACAATCGCCGATCTGGTGGCTGACCTGGACCGACAACTGGGCACCATCGAACCGGTGACACTCGGCCCGGATGCAGCGGATATCCCGGACTTCCACCGGCTCGCAGACATTTACGCCCGGGCGGTCGACAGCAAAGATGCCAAACTCCTCGATAGTGTGATCACCGATGATGTGATCATTGAAGGACCGGGCTTCAGGCTTGAAGGACGGAAAGACGTCCTCGGCATCACCGATGCGCTCGGCCAGTATTATCTCAAGACCCAGCATGTGGTTTCGCAGCAGCTTGGCGAAATCTCCGGGGATTCCGGTATCGCCGAAACCTATTGCACGGCGAACCACATCCTGTTTCCTGAGAAGGGCAAGCCGGACCGGGTCATGACCTGGAACATCCGCTATCAGGATCGTTTCGAGCAAAAGGACGGGAACTGGCTTTTCAGGCGCCGCAGCCTCATCGTCGACTGGATGGAAGTGCGGGAGGTTTCCCTGCCGCTCGGCTAAATTTACCTGACGATCGCCGGACTGAAATTCAAAGGCGCGCCCAGCATATCCCGATGGGACGGCGGCACCCTGCCGTCGCGGTCAGTAATACCGTAGCGGTTACAGATTTCCGCCCCGATCAACGTCTGGCCGCTCAGCTCTCCCCCCTCGGGATCACTGGCAAGGGCATGAACAATGCGGCCGGTGAACTCCGGCGTTTCTGCCATCGCATGAAACTCCCGATAGAGCTCGGGATGAAGTTCGGCGGCGATCCTCGCCCGTTCGGTGAGCAACGGCCCCATCCAGATGGAAACGGTGCGCACGCCGGTGCCGTCCAGATCCACCGCCATGTCATGGGCGAATTTGTCGAGGCCCGCCTTCTGGGCGCCATAGCCGGGCCCATGCATATAGCAGGTGGCCCCGAACGACGAGCCGAACGCAATCAGGCCCCGTCCCCGCGGCACCATCAGACGCGCCGCGTGCCAGCTCGCTACATAGGCGGAGCGCAATCCCACATTGAGGATCTCCACCGCCGCCAGCTCCTTCTCATAAAAGGGCTTATCCTCGATCAGCTGCGGATGCATGTAGGTGGCGCTGTTGAACAGGATATCGAGCCCCTCTTCCTCCCGGGCGATCCGTTCAAATAAAGCTGCCACCTGATCGTCATCACTGTGATCGCAGGCGACTGCAATACCCTTGCCGCCAGCCGCAGTAATTTCCTCGGCGGTTTGGTGAATAGTGCCCGGTAGCGGCGTCCCGTCCCAGCCAAGCGCAGATCCTTCGGTCTCGCTGCGGCCGGTGACGTAAACGGTCATGCCTTTTTCGCCCAGGGCGAGGGCAATGCCGCGCCCGGCGCCGCGGCTGGCGCCCGTGACCAGGGCGACAGATGGTGCTTCCATAACTTCCTCCTACATATCCACCAGCGGCGTATAGACCGGGTTTTCCAGTCTTGCGATCGCGTCAGCCTCTTCCCTGATCCGTGGCAGGTAGCCCGGATGGGGCATAATCCAGAATTTGTCCCCGGCGATGGCGGCGAACACCATATCCGCCAGTTCCGCCGGATCCATGCCGCTGGCGGCAATGCCCTGGCGCAACTGCTCCTTCATGGCTTTCTTCGTCGCATCTTCCACCGGTCGCTCTGCCTCGGGCCGGTTACGGTCCGCGTCGGCAATCTGTGTCGCCACCGCGCCGGGGCAAATCACCGAGACCCGCACCTTGGAGCGCGCCATCTCCAGTTCAAACTGCAGGGTTTCGCTGAGGCTGATCACCGCCCGTTTGCTGGCGGAATAGATTGAGGTGGTCGGTGACGGCAGGAACCCGGCAATGGAGCCGGTATTGATGATCCGCGCCGGCGTCCCCTGCGCCATCATGCGCGGCAGGAAACTGCTGATGCCGTTGACGACGCCGTTGAGATTGACCCCCATCACCCAGTTCCAGTCCCTGAGGTTATGCTCCCAGGTCATGCCGGTCATCATCACCCCGGCATTGTTGAACAGCAGGTCTACAGAGCCGAACCTCCCGAAGGCCAGCTCCGCGAGGGCCTGCAGGTCATCAGGGCGGGAGACGTCGGTGCGCAGCATTTCCACCCTGATATCATGGGCGGCGGTCAGCTCCTGCTGCAATTGCGACAAGCCGGAATTGTCCAGATCAGCCAGCACCAGGTTCATTCCCAGAGCGGCCGCCTTTTCCGCCAACCCCTTGCCAATACCGCTTGCCGCCCCGGTGATGACCGCCAGCTTCCCCGTCCATTCCTGCATGACTTTCCTCCAGTTTTATAGCTTACCCCCTCATCTATATCACTATATGCGTAATAATTATATACATGTTTTACGTTTTTTAGTATTTTCATGGGAGTTATTTTGATTTTTCAGGCAGTATTAAGATGAAATATACCCATGACCGCATAAATGAGCCCCTGAAATTGCGCAGTCCGGCGGATCTCAAATGGGACCAGACCCACGATGTCCTCATTGTCGGCTTCGGTGGCGCCGGTGTGACCGCCGCCCTGGAGGCCCGGGACCAGGGGGCGGACGTGGCCATTGTCGACCGCTTTTCCGGCGGCGGCGCCACCGCCATCTGCGGCAATGTGATTTATGCCGGCGGCGGCACGCATATCCAGCAGGAAGCCGGAGTGGAAGACACCCCGGAAGATATGTTCAAGTACCTGAAGGCGGAAACCAGCGGCATTGTCGGCGACCCAACACTCCAGCGCTTTTGCGACGGCAGCGCCGACAGTATCAGATGGCTTGAAAAACATGGCGTTAGGTTCAAATCCAGCTGCACCCTGAAAAAGACCTCCTACCCGCCAAGCGGCATCCACCTTTACCATTCCGGATCGGAACTCAATCCCCGCTACGCCAAACTCGCCCGACCCGCGCCGCGCGGCCACATCGCCTATGGCGGGTTTCGCCTTCGGGCCACCGGTCATCCGGATTTCTACGCACCATTACGCGATAGCGCCCTTGCCCGCGGCGTTACACCCTACCTGCAAGCGGAGGCGGTGAGATTGATACAGGAGCGGGACGGACAGGTCATTGGTGTGGAGATTCGGAAACTTCCGGCAAACAGCAAAGCTGAAAAAGACTATATCAAATATTCCCGACGCGCCGACAACTGGCACCTTTATGCCCCTGGTCTTGCGGCAAAATACCGACGCAAGGCCGAGGCCATCGCTGACAGTCACGCCCAGCCCCTGTTCCTGCAGGCCCGCAAGGGCGTGATCCTGAGCAGTGGCGGTTTTGTCATGAACCGGGACATGGTGAGGGCCCATGCCCCCCGTTACCTGAAAGGACTGGCGCTCGGCACCTCGGGCTGCAATGGCAGCGGCATTGCGCTCGGCCAGTCGGTTGGTGGGGCAACCGGAAACATGGACCGCATTACCGCCTGGCGCTTCATCAACCCGCCCCATGCCTGGGCCACCGGTATGATTGTCAATGATCAAGGGGCGCGATATGTGGATGAGACCCTCTATGGGGCCGCCATCGGCGACGCCATGTGCCTCAGGGCCGACGGGCGGACGACCCTGATCATCAACAGCACATTGAAATGGCGGGCACTGAGACAGATCCTGCCGTGGCGGGCCCGGGCCTTCCAGTATATTCCCGCCTTCATCAGTATGATGTTCAAGGCGAACAAGGGAAAAACCATCGAGGAGCTGGCGGTGAAGGTCGGCATGGATCCGGCCACAGTGCGCGAGACCCTGGAAAACTACAATGCCACCGTCCGGGGCGAGAAGGAGGATGACTTCGGCAAACCGGTCACGGATATGCAGGATATGAGCAAGGGGCCCTATTATGCCATTGACGTGTCGCTGGACAACAAGGTGCTGCCCTGCCCGACCCTGACGCTGGGCGGCCTCCAGGTTAACGAGGAGACCGGTGAGGTGCTGCGAGAAGACGGCACCGAGATCAAAGGTCTTTACGCGGCCGGTCGCACGGCCGTCGGTATTGCCTCAAATGCCTATGTGAGCGGATTGTCCGTCGCCGACTGCGTCTTTTCCGGCCGTCGCGCCGGGGCTCACGCCGCAGGCGTCACCTGAATACCCATCGGCTCCCCGGTCAGCACGCAATGGACTCCCTCAGGCGTATCCATCTTGCCGACACAAAGATTACAGTTGGTGCAGTAGCCGTTGCCCACCATGCCGGATTTGATCTGGTTGGGCAGGTCCGGATTATGCAGCAATGGCCGGCCCATGGCCACGGCCTGGAAACCGTCGCCGAGCGCCTCTTCCATATTCTCCCTGGTGCGCACACCGCCCAGCAGCACCAGCGGCATGTCCACCGCCGCCCTCACTTTCAGCGCCTGGTCGCGGAAATAATTTTCCTCGAATTTCATGGGCCGGAACACCTGCGCCCCGCCCAGCTTCAGCATCCATTTGCGGATAAGGTTCTTCTCCGCCGCCACCATTTCCGCAAGCGGGCTGTCGCCCCGGAACAGATACATGGGCGTTTTGGAAACAAAGCCGCCGGACATGACCAGGGCATTGATCCCGGCCGCCTCCAGCGCCCGGGCGATCTCCACCGCCTCGTCGATCTGCAGACCGGTCTTGAAACCGTCGGACAAGTTGGTTTTGGCCAGCAGCGGGAAATCCTCGCCCACCGCGTCCCGTACCGCCTTCACAATCCGCAACGGCAGGCGCAGCCGGTTCTCCAGACTGCCGCCATATTCATCCTTGCGCTTGTTGGTGGCGGGGCTGAGGAACTGGGAAATCATATAGCCGTGCCCCATGTGAATTTCCAGCGCCTCGAACCCGGCCCGCTTGGCCAGTGCCGCGGCCCGGCCATAGTCTTCAACTGTACGGTCCATGTCCGCATAAGACATGGGCACGGCAATCGGATAACCGGACATCATGCCATAGGTATTGAGCCCGCCGCTCGGCCCCTTGGAGACCCAGCTTGAGCGCCCCGAGGCCTGGGTAAAACCACCGGCATGGGCCAGCTGGATCGAAGCAATGGCCCCCTCGTTACGAATCGCCGCCGTCAGACGACAAAGATCGTCGAAATTCTCCTCTTCCAGGACAATCTGGTCATTAAAGGTGCGCGCATCGCGGGACACGGCGCCGTAAGCCACGGTTGAGATCGCCACCCCGCCCTCGGCATGGCGGCGATGAAATTCTATCAGGCGGTCAGTCACTTTGCCGCCGGGGCACATACCCTCGAACGTGGCGGTTTTAATAATACGATTGCGCAATGTCTTGCCGGCCAAGGTCCAGCTTTCAAAAATTTCCACGACCCGATCCTCCCGTGATATCCGCCGTCTTGTCTTCCATATGGCACCTTATTATCAAGTTGCGTAATATTTTTCAATTATAATTACGTTTTTAAGTATTTTAATGACTTATTTTTTGTTTTTTTATTGATAATCACCCCTAACACCTATAAGATTGCGTAAAACAATCCTGCTACAGGCAGGGTCACAGTTTAAACAACAGCGACCCAGGGAGGCAATCGCATGAGTGAGCCGGATATCTTCGGCCCCGGCGGGGATTATGAAATCACCCGAATTGAACAGGATGGCTATAGCGGCCCGGCTTTCAAAAAAGTCTGGCCCAGCCTGCGGCATCTCTATGATCATGCTGCCGCCTACGGCGACCGCCCCTTCCTTGTCTTTGAGGGCAAGCGTTACAGCTACGGTGAATTTTTCGGCGAAGTGAGGGAGCTCGCCCACCTCCTGCAGGAAAGATATGCTGTCAGCCCCGGCGACCGGGTTGCTATCATCATGCAGAATAACCCGCAGTGGCTGACCGCCTTTGCGGCCGTGACCGGGCTTGGCGCCATTGCCGTGGCGGTTAACAGCTGGGGCCGCGGCGAGGAACTGCAACAGGCGCTCAACCACGTCAGCCCGAAACTGGTGTTCATTGATCCGCGCCGTCTTGACCGGCTGCTCGGCGAAGGCCCGGTCAAATGCGATTTAATTGTCGGCGGCACCGATCAAGACCAAGTTGCCGGCTATCCTGGCTATCACACACTTCTGAAAGAGGTGGAAGACGGAGACAACTGGCCGACCCCTTGCCCGTCTACTGATGATCCGGCGCTGATCATGTTTACCTCAGGCACCACCGGCAACGCCCGCGGCGCCCTGTTCCGGCATGGCGCCATCGCCCAGTCCCTGAAAAATCTTGCCTTCAGCGGCTATATGGTCGGCGGCGCCATTTACCAGAAAATGCTCAAAGCCGGGATCACACCGGACCCCACTATGGATTTCCAGCCTACGGCCCTGCTGGCCTTCCCCCTGTTCCATGTGGCCGCGTCCCACGCCGTCTTCCTGATGAACCTGCAGATCGGTGGACGGATCATCATGGTGCCCAAATGGGATGTGGGCGAGGTCCTGTCGCTGGTGGAAAAAGAAGGCATCACCTCCCTGTCCGGCGTGCCGGCCATGATGTGGGATGTGCTGCATCATCCCGACCGCAACAACCACAATCTGGACAGCCTGGTGGCCCTTGGTATCGGCGGCGCCCCGGAAACCCCGGATGGGGTGGCGCGCCTGCAGGCCGCCTTTCCCCGCACCGTGCTCGGCACCGGCTATGGTATGACCGAAGTTGGCGGCACCATCGCCACCAACACCGGCGATGATTACCTGAACCGGGCCCTGTCCGCAGGACGGATCCTGCCCAGTGTCCAGATCCGGGTCATTGACGACCAGGGACACAACCTACCGACCGGCGAATGCGGGGAAATCCTGATCAGGAGTGCGGCCGCCTTTGACGGCTACTGGGATGATCCAGAGGCCACTGCTGCGATGATGCAGGATGGCTGGCTGCATTCCGGCGACTTCGGCTATGTGGATAAGGAAGGCTTCATCTTTATCACCGGCCGCATCAAGGACATGGTGCTGAGCGGCGGCGAAAATATTTCCTGCGCCGAGCTGGAGCACCTGCTGCAGGAACATGACCAGATCCGCGAAGTGGCTGCCTTCGGCCTGCCGGACGACAGGCTCGGCGAAATTCCCGCCGTCGCCATCATCCCCTCACCAGGAAGTTCGCTCAGCGAAAGCGACGTTCAGGACTATGTTGCCGCCCACCTGGCCCATTTCAAGGTGCCTAAGCAGGTCATTTTTACCGATCAGCCATTCCCGCGCACGGCGCTGGGTAAAATCATCAAACCGGACCTGCTGAAACAGCTGGGCCTTTAGGACAGGAAGAGCCATGCAAGACATCAAGATAATCGACCTGATGATGGGCATTCCGGCGAGCGAAGACCGCTCCGGCTGGTATGATTTCATCAAGCCGCTGATCCTGGACGAGGAAAGCCGCAAGATGTTTGAAATGCCGGCACAGTATATGTTCAAGGACATTCCCCAGACCGGCCAGCAGGAAGATTTTGTCGCCTATACCATCGCCCAGATGGACAAACACAATATCGAGCGGGCCATGGTCGGCCTGGTCGAGGAGCAGCCGGAAATCCAGCATGCCTTCAAGCATCACAAGGACCGGTTCTTTTTCGACTACAGCCCCAATCCCAACCTGGGCATGGAAGAAGTGCGCAACATCCGGCGGCTGAAGAAAGAGTATGATATCAAGGCGGTAACCGCGTTTCCGTCCGGCATGTGTCCCCAGGTGCCGATCAACGACAAGAAATGGTATCCGATCTACGCTGCCTGTGTGGACCTGGATATCCCCTTCGTCTGCTGTGTCGGCGTGCCCGGCCCGCGCCTGCCCATGGAGCCGCAGAAGGTGGAGCTGATTGACGAGGTCTGCTGGTTTTTCCCGGAACTGAAATTCGTCATGCGCCACGGCGGCGAACCCTGGGAAGAGCTGGCGGTCAAGCTGATGCTGAAATACCCCAACCTTTACTATTCGACCAGCGCCTTCGCCCCGAAACACTATCCCAGGGCGATCATCGATTACGCCAACAGCCGGGGTGCGGACAAGATCATGTATGCGGGCTATTTCCCCATGGGCCTGTCGCTGGACCGGATTTTCCGCGACATGCCCGAGGTGCCGTTCAAGGACGAGGTGTGGCCCAAATTCCTGCGCGAAAATGCGCTCAGGGTATTCAAACTGGACAATTAAAGAGACTGGTAGAGAGACTGGAGAAGAGACATGGCAAAAAGACCATTAGATGGAATCAGATTTCCCAATCCCATGCCCTATGGCTGGTTCGGGGTCTGTTACAGCGAGGAACTGGGCCCCAATGGCGTGCATTCGCTGACCTATTTTGATCAGGATGTTGTCCTGTTCCGGGGCGAGGATGGCGCGCCGCGGGCGCTCGACGCCTATTGCGAACATATGGGCGCCCATCTCGGCGGCGGCAAGGTGATCGGCAACAATCTGGCCTGCCCGTTCCATGCCTGGGAATATGACGGTGACGGCAAGGTGGTGAATATCCCCTATGCCAAAAAGATCCCGCCCCAGGTCAGAAAGCCCTGCATGAAAGTCTGGCCCACCGCCGAAGTCAACGGCATGGTGTGGATGTGGTACCATCCGGAAGATGCTGCCCCGATGTGGGATATGACACCCCATGAGGAAACCACCAGCAGCGAATGGGCGGAATTCGGCCGCAAGGAATGGATCGTCAATACTCACCCGCTGGACATGGCGGAGAACGCCGCCGATGTCGCCCATTTCAAATATGTCCACGGCACCAGCGAGTTCCCCACCGACTGGGACATCAAGGTGGACGGCCCTATGCGCAGTGGTTTTATCGACGCCCCAATGCAGACCCCCAAGGGCGTGGTACCGGGCAAGATTGAGAATTTCAACCGCGGACCGGGCGAGGCCTGGAATCGCTTCAGCGGCATTGCCGATACTTTCCTGCTCTCGAGCCTCACCCCCATCGCCCGGGACAAGGTGCACGTGCGCTTTTCCTTCTGGCAGAAGAAAGAAGATGCCGAAACCTTCAAGGCAGGCGTTTCCAAAGCCTTTATCCAGGAGGTCATCAAACAGTTTGAGGAAGACAAGCCGATCTGGGACAACAAGATCCACCTCAAAACCATCCGCCTGTGCGATGGTGACGGTCCGATCATGGATCTGCGCAAATGGTACAGCCAGTTCTTCGTCGAAGGGGCCGCCTGATTTCAGGCAGCCCCCTGTAACTGTGCACCACCGGCTTCCGGGCCGGTGGTTTTCTTTTGAGAAAAATCAGTAGACTTCAAACAAGCCTGCTGCGCCCATGCCGCCGCCGACACACATGGTCACCACCACATATTTGGCGCCGCGGCGCTTGCCCTCAATCAGGCTGTGCCCAACCATCCTCGCCCCGGACATGCCAAAGGGATGGCCGACGGAAATAGCCCCGCCATTCACATTGAGAATCTCGTCGGGGATGCCGAGCTGGTCCCGGCAGTAAAGCACCTGTACGGCAAAGGCCTCATTCAGTTCCCACAGGCCAATGTCGTCCATCTCGAGACCGTGACGCTCGAGCAGTTTCGGCACCGCATAGACGGGGCCGATGCCCATTTCGTCAGGGCTGACCCCGGCTACGGCAATACCGCGATAGGCGCCGAGCGGCTCAAGCCCGCGCTGTTCAGCCAGCGTCGCTTCCATCACCACGGCGGCGGAAGCCCCGTCGGACAGCTGGCTCGCATTGCCGGCGGTAATGCAGCCGCCGTCCATCACCGGATTGAGGCCCGCCAGACTGTCGAGTGTCGTCGACGGCCGGTTACCCTCGTCCTTTTCCAGCGTTACTTCTTGTGTGGAAGTCTCCTTGGTTTCCCTGTCCACTACAATCATGCTGGTGGTGAGCGGTATGATCTCGTCATCGAACTTGCCCGCCTCCTGGGCCGCGGCGGTGCGCTGCTGGGACTGGAAGCTGTAGGCGTCCTGCGCCTCCCGGTCGATGCCATAACGCTTGGCCACCACTTCGGCGGTCTCGATCATCGGCATATACATATGCGGGCTACTCTCCAGCACAGCTTTGGACACGGACCGGTAGGTATTCTTGTGCTTGTTCTGCACCAGGGAAATGCTTTCCACTCCGCCGGCAACCACAATGGGCATGTCATCGTGGATTACTTGCTTGGCTGCCGTGGCAATGGCCATCATGCCGCTGGAGCATTGCCGGTCCAGGGTCATGCCCGCCACTGTATTGGGCAGACCCGCCGTTGCCGCTGTCAAGCGGCCAAGGTTATAGGCCTGGGTGCCCTGCTGGGCGGCGGCGCCAATAATGCAGTCCTCTACCTCGTGCCCCTCAAGCCCGGCCCGGCGCACCGCTTCGCGCACCACATGGCCGGTCAGCGCCGGGGCCTCGGTATCGTTATAGGCGCCGCGGTAGGCCTTGCCGATCGGGGTCCGGGCAGTTGATACGATGACGGCTTCTCTCATAGATATTTCCTTATATTTCCTGGCTATTCAGCGGCCCCCAGAAGGCCCGCATTTCAATGATTTTTCCTTGCCGGTCAAAGCGGAAAGTGTCGATGACCTCAAGCTGTTGCCGTTTCCCATCAACAGTGACACGCACAGTGAACGGAAAGGCGGCAATATCTCCGGCGACCCGCACCGGGCCGTCCAGGGAAAGCCGGGCGTTGAGGTCCATGGCCTTCTGATAAAAGGCATAAATCGCGTCCCGGCCCTTTATCGGCTCCGTACCATAGGGGTCTTCAACGGTTGCCTCGTCGGCATAGAGCGCCATGACAGCCTCCGCATTCCGGTCTTCAAAGGCCTGGATATAGGCCTCGACAACTTTGCTGCGTTGTTCTGCGACTTCGATGATGTCCGACATAGCCCTACCCCGGATAAAAGCGGCTGATGGTATCGACCACACAGGCGGGCCGGTCCTCGCCCTCGATTTCCACCGTCACCCGGATCGTGGCCTGGACACCGCCCTTCACTTCCTCGACCGCGATCAGCTCGCCAACCCCGCGCACGCTGGAGCCGACCTTGACCGGTGCCGGAAAACGCACCCGGTCGCAGCCATAGTTGACGCCCATGGAAATGCCCTGCACTTCGACGATCTGGGGCAGGAACATGTTGACCAGCGACAGGGTCAGGAAACCGTGAGCGATGGTGCAGCCAAACGGCCCGTCCTTGGCCCGTGCCGGATCCACATGGATCCACTGGTGATCGCCGGTGGCGTCGGCAAACATATTTATACGGTCTTGGTCTATGACCAGGCTGTCGCTGGCACCCAGAGTTTCACCGACCGCGCCGGCCAGCTCGTGAGGGCTCTTGAAAACGCGTGTCATGATCTCCTCCTCAGGCGTGCTGGCTGGACACGGAAAGCACTTCGCCGGTCATATAGCTGGAATAGTCGCTGGCGAGGAACATCATCACGTTGGCCACTTCCCACACTTCCGCCGCCCGGCCGAAAGCTTCGCGCTCGGTCAGTTGCGCGAGAAGCTCGTCAGTAGTCACCTTGCTGAGAAAGGCATGCATGGCAATGGACGGTGCCACCGCATTGATGCGCACGCCATGTTCCGCCGCTTCCACTGCGCTGCACCGGGTGAGCGCCATGACACCGGCCTTGGCCGCGGCATAGTGGGCCTGCTCCTTCTGCGCCCGCCAGCCGAGAACGGAAGCGTTGTTGATAATGGCGCCACTGCCCCGCCCGTACATATGGCGCAGCATGGCCCGGGTCATGCGAAAGGTGCCGTTGAGGGTCACATCCAGCACCATGTTCCACTGGTCGTCACTCATGTCGACCAGCGGTGCTGAGCCGCCGAGCCCGGCATTATTGATCAGCACGTCCACATGGCCCATCTCGGCCACGGCGGCCTCAATCAGACCCTGGACCTCCTCTTCCTGTGTCACATTACAGAGTTTGCTACCCGGGCGCTGGCCGGTTTCCGCTTCAATGGTTTCCACGGCTTTTTGCAGGCGGCCCTCGTGAATGTCGCTGATGAACAGGCGCGCGCCTTCCTCGATCGCCTTCTTGGCGGCGGCAAAGCCGATCCCGGTGCCCGCCGCGGCAGTCACCAGTACGTTTTTGCCTTCCAGCAGATTGTGGCCCGGCACATAGGGGGGAATGGTCGTCATATCTCTCTCCTTACGCCCCGCGGGGTTCCTTGGGCATCATCAGCGCCCGTTCGGCAATGATGTTCCGCTGCACCTGGTTGGTGCCGGCATAGATGGTGTCGGAGCGGCTGAACAGGAACAGGTTCTGCAGCCGCTTCATCTTGTAGTCATGGTCCTGGCTGATCAGTTCCGCCTCCGGCCCCATGATATCCATGGCCAGCTTGCCGAGCTCCCGGTGCCAGCTGGCCCAGAAGATTTTGGCGATATAGCCCTCGCGGCTGAAAGTGCCGCTTTCCGCATTAGTCAGGGTGCGCAGAGCATTGTAACGCTGCACCCGAAGGCCCATTTCTGCTTCGGCCAGACGCTGGCGGATGATGGGGTCTTTCGCGGTATCGTTGGCTTTGGCCAGCGCAATGATCTCGTCCAGTTCATTGCGGAAGTTGGCCTGCTGCGCCAGGGTCGAGACCCCGCGCTCGAAAGTCAGCGTCGCCATGGCCACCTTCCAGCCGTTGCCCTCGCCGCCCACCACCAGGTCAGCCTTGGTGCGGGCACCGTCAAAAAAGACCTCGTTGAATTCAGCATCCCCGGTCAGCTGCTTGATCGGCCGCACGTCAATACCCGGCTGATCCATTGGTACAAGAAGGAAGGATAAGCCCTTGTGATTCCTAGATCCTTCCTCGGTCCGGCACAACAGGAAACACCAGTCGGAATGCTGGGCGTGGCTGGTCCAGATTTTCTGCCCCTCAATCACCCATTCATCGCCCTCGCGCCGCGCCTTGGTACGGATGTTGGACAGGTCCGATCCGGCCCCGGGCTCGGAAAAACCCTGGCACCAGAGTTCCTCGGCATCACGGATTTTCGGCAGGAAGCGTGCTTTCTGTTCGTCACTGCCAAAAGCCATGATGGTCGGCGCCGCCAGTTCCAGACCGATATGGGTCAGCCGTCCCGGCGCCCCGGCCCGGGCATATTCCTCGGCAAAGATCACCTGTTCCATCAGGCTCGCACCGCGACCGCCGAACGCTTTGGGCCAGCCGATGGCCGCCCAGCCGGATTGGCCGAGGAACTGTTCCCATTTGATGCGTTCCTCAAAGCCTTCCAGTTGCTCACCAGTGCCGCCAAGGCCCCTGATATGGGCAAATTCGCCGTTCAAATGTTCCGCAAGCCAGCTCCTGATTTCGGCGCGGAAGGCATTTTCTTCTGGTGAAAAATTCAGATCCATTGTCCTCTCCCTCCACTCACAAGTCCATGGCGAGAGCCATCTGCTCCCGGTGCCAGGCCGGTGCGCCGAGCTGGGACTCTCCAGCCCGGGCGCGTTTGAAATAAAGATGCACGTCGGCTTCCCAGGTAATGCCGATGCCGCCGTGGATCTGCAGGCATTCGGCGGCGTTCTTCATGGCGTCACTGCACAAGGTCGCCTTGGCGATGGGGGAGGCCTCGGCCAGTTCATCGGTATCCGCATCAATGACACAGGCGGCGTAATAAAGGCCGGAAATGCCGCTTTCCACCCGCACCATCATGTCGGCGCATTTATGCTTGATCGCCTGGAACGATCCGATGGCCCGGCCGAACTGCATGCGGTCCATGGCATAGGTCACCGCAGCGTCCAGGCACCAGCGGGACACACCAAGCTGTTCTGCCGCCAGCATGATGGAAGCGATACGGCAGGTCTTTAAAAAACAATCCCAGCCGCCTTCAAGTGACGTATCGGACCCGACAGTCACATTGGCAAATTCCAGACGGGTGAGACGCCGGGTCTGGTCCATGGTTTTGAGGGTGGTCGCAGAAAGACCTGTCGTTTCGCGGGGCAGAACAAACAGCCGCACGCCGCTTTCGTCAGCGCTCCCCTCTTTGCGGGCCACCGTGATAATCAGGTCGGCGCTGGCGCCGTCAATGACCTGCCCGGCGGTGCCGTTCAGCATAAAGCCGTCGCCTTCTTCGCGGTAGCTGAGGGTAATATCGTCAAGCCCGAAACTTCCCCCATTACCAAAGGCCAGCGTGGCCGTGGTCTGGCCGGCGGCGATGGCCGGCAGATGGGCCTGCTTCTGCGCCTCGGTGCCGCCATGGATCAGCGCCTGGGCCGCCTGGCAGATGGTGGCGAACAGCGGCGAACCGGTCAGGCGGTAGCCACATTCCTCCATAATGATAGCCAGTTCCACATAGCCGAGGCCAAGGCCATCGTAGTCTTCAGGGATCGCCAGCGCCGCCCAGCCCATGTCCTCGGCCAGCTGCTGCCAGATGCCGTCATCATAGCCTTTGTCGCTCTCCATCCACTGGCGCACTGCGGTCGAGGGAGAGATTTCCTCCAGGAAACCGCGGGCGGTTTCCCGGATCAGATTCTGTTCTTCGGAAAAAGTAAAATTCATGATTCAGCTTCCCCAGACTTTGCGGGCCGGCATGGCCTGTTCCAGAAGGCCCTTGACCGCTTCGGTGACATCTTCCGGCTTCCAGCGGGCATGGATATCCACGGATGGCCCTTCGCGCCAGCCGTCTTCCAGCATGATCATGCCACCCTTGATTTCGAACACCTGCCCGGTCACCCCGGCGCTTTCCGGGCTCGCCAGCCAGGCGACAATCGGGGCGCAGTTGGCCGGATCATTTTCATCAAAGCCGTCTTCCGGTGCCGCCATGGCGTCGCCAAAGGCCGCTTCGGTCATGCGGGTGCGGGCTGCCGGAGCCAGCGCATTGGCGGTAATGCCATAGCGCGCCAGTTCCGCCGCCTGCACCAGGGTCAAAGCGGCAATGCCCCCTTTGGCCGTCGAATAGGCGCTCTGACCGATGGAGCCCTGCAACCCCGCGCCGGAGGTGGTATTGATGATGCGGGCATCCACGGTGGAGCCGGTCTCTTTGGCCTTGCCGCGCCAGTAGGCCACGGCATTGGAGGCGACTGCGAAATGGCCCTTTAGATGCACCTTCATGGTGGCGTCCCATTCATCCTCGGTCGCGGAGACAAACATGCGGTCGCGCACGATACCGGCGTTGTTGACCACGGCATGAAGGTCACCAAAGGTATCCAGCGCCTGCTTGATCATGTCCCCGGCGGAGGTCATGTCGGACACATCGCCGAAGTTGGCGACGGCCTCACCACCCAGCGCGGCGATCTCCGCGACCACCTGCTCTGCGGGGGTGTTTTCTCCACCTTCACCCTGGTTGCTGACGCCCAGGTCGTTGACCACCACTTTGGCGCCCTGCCGGGCCAGCTCCAAGGCATATTCCCGGCCGAGCCCGCGGCCCGCGCCGGTTACCAGAACTACCCGTCCCTCACAAATTCCACTCATCACAGTGTTCCCTTACAGTCGTTCAATAATGGTGACGTTGGCCTGGCCACCACCTTCACACATGGTCTGCATCCCGTAGCGCCCGCCGGTCCGTTCCAGCTCATTCAGCAAAGTCGTCATCAGCCGCGCTCCGGTCGCGCCGAGCGGATGGCCAAGCGCAATCGCCCCGCCGTTCACATTCACCTTGGAGAGATCGGCGTCCATATCCTTCGCCCAGGACAACACCACCGAAGCAAAGGCTTCGTTGATTTCCACCAGGTCAACGTCCTGCATTGTCATGCCGCATTTTTTGAGGGCATATTCCGTGGCCGGAGCGGGAGCGGTCAGCATCCAGACCGGATCGTCGGCCCGCACACTGATATGATGAATGCGCGCCCGCGGCGTCAGGTTATGATCTTTGACGGCCTGCTCGGAGGCAATCAACAATGCGGCTGATGCATCCGAAATCTGGCTTGCAATACCTGCTGTTATCGGACTTCCTTCATCCAATGGTTCAAGTTCAGCCATCTTCTCCAGCGTGGTGTCACGGCGAATGGTTTCATCGGCTTTGAAGTCGCCGACAGAGGTAATCTCACCCTCAAAGCGACCCTCGTCCTGAGCGCGGGCGGCACGTATGTGGCTTTCCAATGCAAAGCGTTCCATTTCCTCGCGGGAGATGTTCCATTTTTCCGCAATCATCCGGGCGGAGTTAAACTGGGACAGCTGGTCCGGGCCGTAGCGTTTGACCCAGCCGGGCGAGCCGGTAAACGGGTCGGCCATGCCCAGCGGCTGGGCCGCCAGCATGGCATAACTGATCGGAATCTGGGTCATATTCTGCACCCCGCCGGCCACCACCAGATCCTGGGTCCCGCTCATCACCGCCTGCGCGGCGAAATGCACCGCCTGCTGGGACGAGCCGCACTGGCGATCGATGGTGGTGCCGGGGACATGGTCCGGCAGTCCGGCCACCAGCCAGCAGGTGCGGGCGATATCGCCCGCCTGACTGCCGACCGTGTCGCAGCAGCCGTAGATCACATCTTCCACGGCTGACGGATCGACCCCGGTACGGTCCATTAACGCCTTCAGCGGCACCGCGCCGAGATCAGCCGAATGCACATGGGCCAGCGATCCCTTGCGCCGCCCCACCGGCGTGCGCACCGCATCAACGATATAGGCTTCACTCACTTATTCTCTCCCAAACTTTATGCTGCACCAAAGGTGGCGCCCGGCCCGAGCGGCAGGTCGCCGTCCAGCACAGTATTTTCAAGTTGATCCTCTAAAAACAACAGGTCTCCGGCCGCGGCATTGAGCGCCCAAACCCGCTTCATCCAGAGATGCAGGTCCACCTCATAAGTGTAGCCCATGGCGCCATGCACCTGATGGGCGCTTTCCGTCGCCTGAAGCGCCGCCTCCCCGGCCTTGAGCTTGGCCTGGGCCACATGAACAGTTGCCAGCGGATCACCATCCGCCAGGCTGAAAGCCGCCCGGTGAATCAGTGGGCGGGCAAATTCCAGCGCCACCATGACCGACGACAGGTGATGTTTGACCGCCTGGAAGGAGCCAATCGGTTTGCCGAACTGCTGGCGGTCCCTGGCATAGTCCACCGCCATGTCCACCATGCGCCGTCCGAGTCCATACAGCTGGGCGGCAGCCACCAGGCTTGAACGCTCAAGCGCCGCCTGCCACAGCCTTACGGCATTTTCCCCCTCGGAAATCGTGACCCCATTAGCTTCACAGAGAAACACCGGCCGCAGCGGATCAATACTTTCACTCGCCTGCAGAGCAGGTGTGTTATCTAACCGGATCGCCGAGCCGTCATAGCTCAGAACTGCCTTCGCCCGATCCCCGTTGGTAATCACCGGTGAACGGCTGTCCTTGAGAGCGATGATCGCCTCACCGCTACAAACCTCTTGCAGAAATTCTTCCTGCCCGCCCAGGGCTGCCAGCAACGGCGCTGTCACAACCGCCGTTTCCAGCAGCGGCTCCGGCAGGGCGGCATAGCCGCATTCCTCGGCGATCAGAATATAGTCCCGGATCGTGAGGCCAAGCCCGCCAACTTCCTCCGGCAGTATCAGGCCCATCAGGCCCATCTCCGCCATCTGCTGCCAGCGATCTTCGGAAAAAGTCTTGCCCTGTTCCACCATCTTGCGCAGATGGGCAACGTCGCATTCCCCGGCGAGGAAGCCTTTGACGGCCTCCTGAAAATCGAGCTGGTCCTGGGTGAAGATAAATTCCATGGCCCTATCCCCTCGGCAGGCCAAGCAGGCGCTCGGCGATAATGTTGCGCTGGATCTCGTTGGAGCCGGCGTAGATCGGTCCCGCCAGCGAGAACAGATAACCGTCGAGCCAGTTACCGTTGTCTTCACCGCCCGGGGCGTGAGGCATCAGGTCAGCTGTCGCGCCGAGGATCATCACTGCCGTCCGGTGCAACGATCGGTCCAGTTCGGACCAGAATATCTTGTTGAGGCTGGCTTCGGACCCGATGGACCCGCCCGCCATCAGGCGCGAGGCGGTCTGGTAGGTGGACAGGCAATAGGCCTCCGCCTCCAGCCAGGCATCCAGCACCCGGCGGCGCACACTGCCCGGCATCCGGCCCGCATGTTTGCGGTAAAGTTCAACCAGCCGTTTCGCCGCCATCTGGTAGCGGGCCGGACTGCGCAGCATCAGCCCGCGCTCGAACCCGGCTGTGGCCATGGCCACTTTCCAGCCGTCGCCTTCACCGGCGAGCCGGTTTTCCACCGGCACCCGCACATCGTCGAAAAAGATTTCCGCAAAACCGGTCTGGCCATTGAGCTGGGGGATCGGCCGGATGGTGATGCCCTCCGCATCGAGCGGCAGAAGGATGAAGCTCAGGCCATGATGACGGCTGCTGTCCGGATCGGTGCGGAACAGGCCGAAGCACCAGTCGGCGTAAGCCGCCCGGGTCGACCAGGTTTTCTGGCCATTGATCACATACTGATCGCCGTCGCGGATCGCCTTGGTGCGGATCGCCGCCATGTCTGAGCCCGCGCCCGGTTCGGACCAGCCCTGGGCCCAGATCTCTTCACCGGAAGCCATGCGCGGCAGGAAACGGGCCTTTTGGTCGTCAGTCCCAAACTCCATCAGGGTCGGCCCGAGCAGGAAGATGCCGTTCTGGTTCACCCTGAGAGGCGCGCCCGCCCCGTAATATTCTTCCTCGAAAATCAGCCAGTCGATCAGGTCCGCGCCGCGCCCGCCATACTCGGTGGGCCAGGTCACCATGCCATAATTGCCTTGGTTCAGGGTCGCTTCCCATTCGCGGTGCGCCTCGAAGCCTTCCCTGGTGTCAAAGGACGGCAGCGGTTTGGCCGGCACATGCTCTTTGAGCCAGGCCCGTACCTCGGCCCGGAACGCCTTTTGCTTATCGGTATAGTCCAGCGCCATGATCAGAAGTCCGCCTTCTTGCCGCCCTCGACGAAGGCGTCACGGGCTTTCTGGCTGTCTTCTTCCATATACATTTCCAGGGTAAAGCCCTGTTCCCAGCGGTAGTTGCGGTCCACATCGGCCGCTTCGATGCCGTTCAAGGCTTCCTTGGCGATGGTCAGGGCCTTGCGGCTCTTGGAGGCGATCACCCGGCAGAAGGCGAGCGCCTCGTCATAGAGCCTGTCCCGCGGCACCACCTTTTCGACCGCGCCCAGGCGGTACATTTCCTCGGCCGTGATGTTGCTGCCGGTGAAGAAGGCCGCGCGCACCTTGTACAGCGGCAGCATGCGTGACAGATGGGACGCCCCGCCCATGGCCCCGCGGTCGATTTCCGGCAGGGCGAAAAAAGCATCATCAGAGGCAATGATAGTGTCGGACGCACCGCAGATAATGACGCCGCCGCCCATGATGAAGCCGTGCACGGCGCAGACCACCGGCACCTCTGCGGTGTGAATGGCCTGACCGGTCAGGAAATTACCCCGGTTGACCAGCGGGATCATATCCGGCTTGGCCTGCAGTTCCTTGATGTCCACCCCGGCCTGGAAGCCCTTGCCCTCGGCCCGGATCAGCACCACTTTCACTTCCGGGTTTGAAGCGGTGTTGGTCACGAGTTCCGGCAGCTCCAGCCACAGCTTGCTGTCAAAGGCATTGACCGGCGGATGGTCGAAAATAATCTCCCCGATCCCGTCATGGATATTCACATTAATCGGCATGTCCCTGTCCCTCTTTGTCACCACAGAGGCTTGAGATCCTCTGTTCCGCATCGCCCATGATCCCGCCGATCAGTTCCGCAACCGTGGGAATATCTTCAATCAGTCCCGCCACCTGTCCGGAGGGCAGAACGCCCTCATCCGGATGGCCCTGGACCATGGCGCGCTGGATCAGCACCGGGGCACTACCGGACATCATCACCTGCCCCATGGTCATGTCGGTCTTTTTCGCCATGTTCCAAGCGGACTTCAGCATGGCGGTCAGGCTGGCATTGGTCAGTTTCTTGAAGGCCAGGGCATTGCGGATACCGCGCAGCAGCAGGCCCGGTTTGCTCGCCCCTTCCAGATCGGCCAGCACCCGGTTCATCACCATGCGCTGCGGTATGCCGTCCACCTGCCTAGAGACCGGGATCTGGTCGACCCCCGCCTGCAGATATCTCTCTTTCGTTTGAACCGGCACCGGGCTTTCCTGCGTCAGCAAGAATCTCGTGCCCATGGCGATACCCGCCGCGCCGAAGGCCAGCGCCGCCGCGAGGCCGCGTCCGTCGCGGAAGCCGCCGGCGGCGATCACCGGCACATCCACCGCATCCAGCACCTGCGGCAGCAGCAGCGTGGTCGGCACGGCGCCGGTATGGCCGCCGCCTTCGCCGCCCTGGATCACCACCATGTCGGCGCCCTGCTTGACCGCCTTGACCGCATGACGCACCGCGCCCACGGTGGGTATGCACAGCACCCCGGCCTCTTTGAAGCGCTTGACTGTCGCCCCGTCCGGACCACGGCCGTAGGAAATGGCCCGCACCCGGTCACTATGGGACAGGATGATCTCGACAATCTCTTTGGCGCCCGGCTGGAACATATGGAAATTGACGCCGAACAGCTTGTCGGTCCGGGCCTTGATGTCCCTGATCCCGGCCTCCACTTCCGCCGGCGTCATCACCGCCCCGGCCAGGAAACCGAAGCCACCAGCCTCCGAGGTGGCCACCACCAGATCCGGTGACGAGACCCAACCCATAGCGGTCTGGATCACCGGATGGCGGCAGCCAAGCTTTTCGGTAAGAGCTGTCTCAAAGGCGCTCATTACTTATCCCCGCCCTCTTCCTTGTCCTTATTGGCTTTGGCCATGCTCTTGCCGTCAAAGCCGGCGATATAATCGCCCTTCACCAGCTGGTTCTGGGCATGGGCGAAATGATGCATGGCAAAGACCGCATCCATGCCGGTGCGCTTGCCCTGCAGATCTTCCATATGGTTGATGGCCTGCTTGGTGAGCAGCAGGCCGAGCCGCGGCTGGGCGGCGATCTTCTCCGCCATCTGCTTCACACAGTCTTCCAGCTCCGCCCGCGGCACCACCTTATTGACCATGCCCATCTCATAGGCGCGGCTCGCCGGCATGCGCTCGCCGAGGAACAGGAACTCCTTGGCAATCCGGGCGTTCAGTTCAAAACTGTGGGCGAAATATTCCACCCCGGGAAAGCCCATCTGCAACACCGGATCCTGGAAAAAAGCATCGTCCGACGCGACAATCAGGTCGCAGACCCAGGCCAGCATCAGGCCACCGGCAATGCAGGCGCCGTGCACCTGGGCGATGGTCGGTTTGGGGATGTCGCGCCAGCGCCGGCACATGCCGAGATAGACTTCCTGCTCCCGGATAAAGGCCTTTTCCGCGCCCGGTTTGTTGGCATGGTCGTACCACATCAGGCGGCGATCGAAGCTTTTGTCGAAATCCCGCCCCGGCGTGCCGATGTCATGCCCGGCGGAGAAATGCTTGGCGTCCGATTTCAGGATAATCACCTTGATCTCGTCGTCATCGGTGGCGCGCTGGAAGGCATCGTCCAGGGCATAGGTCATCTGGGAATTCTGCACGTTATGAAACTGCGGCCGGTTGAGGGTGATATACGCCAGCGGTCCCTCGGTCCGGTACAGCACCGGCTCTTCCGTTTCATAAGTGATGTCCGCCTGTACCGGATCTGTCAGGTCGTCGGTCATGTCATGCCCTCCTGTCGCCGGGCGGGTTGCCCTCGAACACAGTGGCCCGCAGGTTATGGGGATCGAGTTTCCTGATCAGCTCCAGCTGATCCTCGGTCGGCGCCGGGGTGTCGCCCAGCCCGTCGATCTTTTCCAGCGGGAAGCCGGTGTTGTCCTGCACCTCGTCAAAGCTCACCCCCGGGTGCAGGCTGATCACCCGGATCGCATTGTCCGCGCCGCCGAAGTCCATCACACAGAGGTCGGTGATAATATGGCGCAGCTCCAGATAGGGCGGTTTTTTGCCGTCCGGCCAGCGGGTGGGGTTGTAACCCACGGAACTGACCATATCCACCTCGCCATCAACAAAGGCCTTGGTATTGTGCTTGGGCACAAACATGCTGTTGATATTGTTGATGGTATTGCCGGGAAAGCCGCGCGCGCCGAGCAGGGCGACCTTGGGCTGCTCGTAAGTACCGCCGATCACCGATATATTCATCTGGCCATAACGGTCCACCTGCACCGGTCCGACAAAACAATGGCGGTCGCCGCGGTAGACGATGTCAAATACCCGCTCATAGGTCATGAGGCCTTCGATCTTGGGCTGATAGTCGCCGCGCGGGCCGAGCGGCACCGGTTCGCTGACCAGATAGGCCTCGCCCTCGGTCATCATCAGGCCGGGATTGAAAGTAAGCTTGGCCAGGCCGCCGGCCAGGCGCGGCACCACCCCGATCAGGGTCGCCATCTTTTCCCCGTCATGGCGGAAAGCTTCCGCCCCGGCGCAAATGCATAATTCTGCAAGACTGTAACTCATGTCTGCTAATCCTTTCCCTGCGCCCTAAAAAATCGGTAACGGCAGCTTGCGCACCGCCTCGATGCCGCCCACCGCCTTGAGGTAGCTGTCCTGATCCTGACCATGGACGAAACTGTCGAGATAGCCGTCGAAGCCTTCTTTGGCGGTCTTTGAATAATCCTTGAGGTGGGCCACATCGATGCCGTAGTCGGGGGCGCAGGAGCTCGGGTGAGCACCACCCGCCGCCTCTGCGACCCCCGCCACCAGGGAGCGCTCGATCGGCATTTTCACTGCCATGGCCGGATCGTTGAACTCCGAAGTTTCCACCAGCTCTTCACAGCTGAGATAGCTTTCTGTCGCCGCCCGGCAGAACCATTCGTCAAAAAAGGGATCCGGGCCGTAAATCCAGCTGTTGCCGAGCTTGTCTGCCTTGTTGACATGGGCAATGGCCATATCCAGCTTCAGGGCCGGCATGGCCACAAGGGTCTCCCCGTCCGCATAGGGTGAGGTGATGGTTTTGATCTCCGGCGCATGGGTCAGGATATCGGTGCCGAGCCCGACCCGGGTCGGCAGGAACGGCACCCGGCTCGCCGCCGCTTTCAATCCCAGCTGCAGCATACCCTCGTCCAGTTCCAGGATCTCGAATGCCCCGGCCTGCCGCGCCTTGCGAAAGTGTGCTTCGAGCGGGATCGCATCGAGGGAGACAAAGCCGAACACCAGCTTCTTGATTTTCCCGGCGCTGGCCAGCAGTCCCACATCAGCGCCGCCATAAGCAACAATGGTCAGGTCCTTCAACTCGTCCCGGCGCAGCATTTCGCGAATGATCGCCATGGGTTTGCGACGTCCGCCCCAGCCGGCAATCCCAAGGGTCATGCCGGAACGCATCCGGTCCACGATGCCGGAGATGGTCATGGTTTTATCAAGCATGTTACAGGTCTTTCATCATCGCATACTGATGGCCCCAGAGATCGCCGCTTTCGAGGATCGTGGGCTTCCAGTCCTTCCAGTCCATCTGCAGGCCGTCGCAGCCATATTCCACGCCGATACCGCCCGGCGACATGAAATAGACCGACAGCATATTGTCGTTGGTATGACGGCCGAGGGTGGCGAACAGCGGCATTCCTTGCTGTTCCGCCCGATCCATCGCCAGTCCGACCGTATCCAAATCGGGCACTTCCAACATCCAGTGCACGCAACCGGCCGGATGTTGGCCTTCAAAGATCGCCAGGCTGTGATGGCGCGGATTGGCGCAGTGCATGAACCGCACCCGCAGCACCGGCCCGCCCGCCCCCATCGGCACCGGAAGCTCGTCGGACAGCTCGAAGCCAAGCACTTCCCTGAGAAACTCAAAAGTTTCCTCGAACGCGGGAGCCGGCAGGACCACATGCCCCATACCCATGTCGCCGGTGATAAAACGGGAAACGCCGACAGGTGATTGGAAGGGGTCATCGGCCTCAAGCTCCCCGACACAGACATCATGCCGGTTTGCCGCCGGATCCAGGAAGGCCAGCCCCTCATCGACACCGCGCACAGCACAGTCTTTTTCACTGAGCTCTTCCCATTTCATGTCTCGGGCCGAAAGCTTGTCCCGCACTTCCTCGAGAGCCGCGCTATCGGCCACCTGCCAGCCGGCACAATAGAGCTTGTCTTCCTCTCCCGGCATGACGATCAAGCGGTGTGCCCGCTGGTCGATCCGGTAGTAATCATTCTCCGCCCCCACAGACGGTCCCGCCACTTTCTGCATCCCCATAATGGTGCAGGCCAGTTTTTCAATTTCCTTTTTATCCTTCACCTGCAGGGCAAGATAGCCAAGGCATTTGACCGCCATATTTAGTCTCTCCATTTTTATCGGCATCTGTTGCAATAGGCTGATGCCGGGCGCACTCCCAGTCAGTCACACCGCGAAGCGTGACTTTCTTTTCGCAATATAGGATAGAAAAACCCTCATATCAACTTTTTTAGTATTTTTTTTGATCTTTTTTTACGCAATAAGATATTTTTATAAGAAATAATCATATTTGTGCGTATCAAGACATAGCGGCACTAGCTCCCGGCCGCATGATGCCCGGCAATAAAGCCGAAAGTCATGGCCGGCCCGATGGTGGAACCGGCGCCGGGATAGGAGCGGCCCATCACCGAGGAGGAGGTATTGCCGATGGCATAAAGCCCCTCGATCACCGACCCGTCTTCGGCAAGGACCCGGGCAGTTGCATCGGTCAGCAGGCCGCCCTTGGTGCCGATATCGCCTGGGAAGACTTCGATGCCGTAAAAAGGCGCCTTCTCGATGGCGGCAATGCAGGGATTTTTGCCCGAATGGCTGTCGCCGTAATATTGATCATAGAAACTGTCGCCGCGGGCATAGTCCGGATCACGGCCGGTTGCGGCATATTGATTGTTTTTCTCGATGGTTTTCCGGAGCCCGGCGGCATCCACTCCCATCCGCTCCGCCAGTTCCTCAATACTGTCCGCCTTGAAGAGCAGGTCACAGATACGCGACGGCAACTTGTCGTCGCTCTGCACACTGGCCGGCATCAAGGGGCCGAAAGGGTATTTATGGCGAAAGGTGGCATCAAAGACGCAGAAAGACGGGATGCTGTCGGCCTGGTACATGGCATAGCCGGATTCCAGATAGGGAAAAGCTTCATTGGCAAACCGCTCGCCGGCCTTGTTGACAATCACATTGCCGGGCAGCGAGCGCTCGGCAAACAGGATATAGGCCCGATCATCTCCCGGCACCTTGATGCTGGGCGCCCACCAGGCGGAGTCCATCAGATCGGTTTTCGCCCCGATATCCATAGCCGCCACAAGGGTATCGCCGGTATTGTGCACATTGCCTGCGGTCCAGTTTCTGCTGCTTGGTTTGGGCAGGAATTTTTCCCGGAGCGCCTGGTTATGCTCAAAACCGCCGGCGCCGAGGATCACCCCCTTGCGCACCGTGATCGTTTTCTTTTGGCCATCCTGTTCAATGACGGCGCCGATCACACGGTCCTGGTCGTAGACCAATTCGGTCAGGGGAGAGGAAAGCAGCAGTGGCACCTTACGATCCAAGAGCGACGCCCGGAGGCGTGCCACCAGGGCCCCGCCCATAGTGAGGCGCCGGTCCCGCCTGCCCTGCAACCGGCCGGGTATATCCAGCCAGTATTTCAGCATCAGCTTCACAGCCAGCAGCATGGAGCCTTTGGCCTGGGTCAGCATGGCCCGGCCTTCCTTCATGGTGATGCAGATCCGCCCCAAAACCGTGACCTGTTTGTGCGGCGGGCGCAGGTTTGCGAATTCCGCACCCAAAATCTTCGCGTGGGTCGGTAACGGTTCCAGCGTGCGATAGCCGCGCTTGCCGCCTTTCTGTTCCGGAAAATAATCGGGATAGGGCATGGCGGCAAATCGGGCCTGGGTATGATCCTCCAGATATCTGACCATTCTCGGCGCCTGATCCAGATAGGCATCGATACGATCTGAGGACACCGCATTGCCGACCATGACCGCCATATAGGCCCGGGCGTCGTCCAGACTGTCGTCGCCGCCTTCTTCAAACAAATGATGATTATTGGGGATCCAGATGCCGCCGCCGGACGTGGCCGAGGTGCCGCCATACTGGTCGCTTTTTTCCACGATCAGCACCTGCGCCCCGGCATCATGGGCGGCAATGGCCGCGGTCAATGCCCCTGCCCCGGTGCCCACCACCAGCACATCGCAGGAAATCTCATTCTCCCGGTCCGGCATTCTTCGCCCCTTCTTTTTATTGTTGTTCGCCTCACTATATCAGGCGAGATCCAGTTCCTGCAGAAATTCCACCGAGGCCCGGTTAAACAGGCCGGCATATTCCACCATCACCCAGTGACCGCACTTGTTGATCAGGGTAAAGCGCACCGTCTCACAATTGTCGAGATAGCGCTGGGCGCCGCTGGCCGGACAGAATTGGTCATCCATGCCCCAGAAACCGAGAACCGGGCATTTCACACCCGGTATCCGGTCCGCCCGGTTTGGTATCTGCATGGTGGACAGCACTTCCCTGGGCTGGGTCTCGACAATGGCCAGACGCTCCGCCACCAGCTCATCAGTGACATGCTTCGGATTATGGACCAGAAGCTGAAGCAGCCCCTTCATGCCGTTAAAATCCAGCGCACCGGAGGAAAAGTCGCTCATCATTTTCTGGATGCCCGGCATGGCGAAATAATCCGGCAGTTCCTCGATCCCGCCGGGCGCCATCATGATCATGCCTTTCACCAGCCCCGGGAAGTCCACCGCCAGTTTCAGGGCGATGGCCCCGCCAAGGGAATTGCCGACCAACACACAGGACGTGATCCCGAGATGATCGATCAGCCCCTTGAGGGTATCGGCAAACAGATCAAGGCTGTAGGGCTGGTCTGTGGGCTTGCTGCTGTAGCCATAACCGATCAGGTCAGGCACAATAACCCTGTATCCGGCTTTAACAAATTCCGGATAATTGAGCTTGAAATTGCTGTAGCCGGAAGCGCCGGGTCCGCTGCCGTGAATAAAGATCACGGTGGGGCCGGACCCCAGGTCATGATAGTGAAGCTCGATAGCGTTTCCGACGTCCGCCCTGTTGGCCACCGGCGGAGCGCCCCTTTCTACCTCTCCCATTTACCTTCTCCCTAGATAAAGAAGTCCCTGTTTTGATGGCCGAGATACATACCGCCAAGATTATTCAGATAACGCGTCGGCTCGTTGGCCACGTGGGACCGGCCGGCATGCAGGTCCAGAAAATACTGCACAATCGGTTTGCCGAAAAAGATCCCCCGGGCCCCGCACAGGGTCTGGAGCGGATCAACTACCTCGATACATTTGCTCAGCACCTGGGCGGAATCCAGCCGGAAGCGAACCCGGTCCTCGATGGCGATTTCCTCGCCCGCCTTCACCTTGTCGGTCATATGGTCCAGATTGCGGTACAGGATCAGTTTGAGTTCGTCGATGCGGCGCATAGCGGCAGCCACCGCCTGCTGGGCATCGGGATCATCCACCGTTTTCTGACCGGTGTTGGAAGAGATGCGCGCCGCGGCGATCTCGAGGAAACTGTTCAGCGCCCCCTGGGTGGCGCCAATGGCCGAAGACGCCACAGCGCGGACAAAAATCTGCGCCCAGGGAATCCGGTAAACCGGCCCGGTGTTGACCTTGTTGCCCGGGTTGTCGCAGCTAAAGCCGTCGGCAGACCGGTGGGTGCGATAGTCCGGCACGAACGCGCCTTCGACAATAATGTCATGACTGCCGGTGCCCTGCAGACCGAACACATCCCAGTTGCGGACAATCCGGTAATCGCTTTTCGGCACCAGGAAGGTGCGCATATCCGGTGCCTCGCCTTCCTTTTCCGGCGGCACCATTGCCCCGAGCAGCACCCAGTCGCAATGCTCGCTGCCGGAGGAAAAGGACCAATGACCGGAAAGCTGGAACCCGCCCTCAACCCGCTCCACCTTGCCCACCGGCTGATAGGAAGACGACATCAGGGTCGAATTATCCTCACCCCAGACATCCTGCTGTGCCCGGTCATCAAACAGTGCCAGCTGGAAGGCATGAACCGCCACCACGCCGTAAACCCAGGCGCTGGACATACAACCTTCCGCCAGGGTCAACTGGATATCAAAGAACACCTGCGGATCCATTTCGAAGCCGCCATAGCGTCTGGGCTGGAGAACCTTGAAGAATCCGGCGTCCTGAAATTCCTGAATAGTATCTGCCGGGAGGGTCTGGTTCCGATTGGCGGCAGCCGAACGCTCCTGTAAAGCAGGTATCATCGCCCGCGCTTTCGCCACCATTGTTTCCCGAAGTTTTTCCTGATCTGTATCCTGTTCCATCATCACCTTCACGCACAACCAATATTATACATCTATTTTGCGTATACTGTCATAACCATAGGGTCATGTAAACTTATATTCGTATTTTTCATTATATTTTTTTACGATTTTTATAATTTATTGTCGTTATAACTGCACGAAGGGCTTTAATCGTTATCCAGGATACGCCCCCAACGATAGTCATATTTGATGAATTTAAGCCCCAGGGAGGTCTCCACATGCTTGACCCCGGGTATAGTGGCAATCGAATTATTGACCAGGTCCACCAGCTGCTCCGGCTCCTCAATCCTGGTCATCGCCAGAATATTGAAGCGGCCGAGCATGCTCGCAACAAACCTGATTTCCGGCTGCGCCGCCAGCAGTCTGGCGACCTCCACAACCCGGGTATGTTCCGTATGGACGCCTATATAGGCGAGAACCGTTTTTTCATACCGGGCAATATCCGTCACCGCAGTAATGCGGATCATCTTGTCTTCCTGAAGGCGTTTGATGCGACCACGCACCGTCCCCTCGGTGACCCCCAAAGTCGTCGCCAGTTTGCGATTGGAGATTGTCGCATCACGGGAGAGATATTCCAGGATCTGCTGATCAAGGTCATCAAGCTTTTTTGACATTACACCTCATCCCTCATGACAATGGCGCCGCGTTGAACTGAAATTTCATGACATCGAGAGCCAGGGCGGGACTCAGGTTACTGATACCCGCCACCCGGGACAGCTCCTCTCCCATGAATTTCTGCAACGCCTCAAAATCCTCTGCCACCACCAGCATTTCAATATCCTGGGTCCCGGACACCAGACTGACGGAAAAAACCTGTTCGAAGCGGGCAAGCTCTCGCGCCACCTCTTCGGCACTTCGGTTCTGGACCTCGACCCCGACGGCGATCAACGCCTCGAAACCGGCGGCGGAAAAATCGGTCACGGCGACCACCCGCATCATGTTGTCATCTTCCAGTCGCTTGACACGATTGCGGATAGTCACTGCAGTGACATCGAGCTGACGGGCAAGATCCTGACTGGTCAGGCGCCCGTCCTGCTGCAGAAGCTCAATAATCTGCCGGTCGAGATCGTCAAGTTGCATCAGTCAGCCTTTCCCGAAGGGCAAATTTCTGCACTTTACCCGCTGCATTAAGAGGCAGGGAGTCAACAAAATGAATCTCCCGCGGCACCTTGTAGTTGGCCATATTGAGACGGCACCAGCGCACAATTTCCTCTTCTGTCTGGCCTTTTTCCTTCGATACGACAAAAGCAACCGGCACCTCTCCCATGCGCTGATCCGGCTTGCCGACCACCGCCACCTGGACAATATCCGGATTCCCCAACATGATGTTCTCCACCTCGGCCGGATAGCAGTTGAAGCCGCCAATAATCAGCATGTCTTTTTTTCGGTCGGTGATTTTCAGATAACCTTGCTCGTCCATAATTCCAATATCGCCGGTCCTGAGCCAGCCGTCACCGGTCAGGGTACTCGCGGTGGCCTCCTCATCCTCGAAATAGCCCTTCATCACCGTATAGCCCCGGACAAGAATTTCCCCGGGATCGCCCTGGGCCACCTCCCGCCCCTCATCGTCAACGAGACGCACTTCCACGCCCGCCACCGGCCGGCCGGAGGTGCCGGCGATTTTCTCCACCGGATCATCGGGATAGCACATGGTCACCAGTCCGCAGGCCTCGGTCAGGCCATAGGCCGTCACCACCGTAGCAATACTAAGACGGGCGCGGATATCCTCGATCAACTGGACAGGAATCACCGCCGCGCCGGTCACCGCCAGCCGCAGGCTGGAAATATCCGCCGTCTCCAGCGCCGGATCAGACAACAAGGACTGATATAGGGTGGGCGGGCCGGGCAGGACTGAGATTTTTTCCCGGGCCACCCGCTCGAGAATAACGGGCACATCAAACACCGCCTGGGGCAAAATGGTCGCCCCGCGCAGCAAACAAGCAAGCCAGCCGGCCTTGTAGCCGAAGGTATGGAAGAACGGATTGACGATCAGATACCGATCCCCTTCCCGCAAGCCCACATGATCGCACCAGACATCAAACATGGTCACGGTCTGACCATGGGACAGCGGCACCCCCTTGGGCTTACCGGTGGTACCGGAAGTGAAGATGATGTCACTGACATCCTCTTCAGTCACCGCCGCACGGCGAGCCGCGACCGCAGCCGCGGAAACTCCCTGCCCTGCCTCCAGGAATTGAGACCACGGGGTGACCGTCAACACGTCGCTTTTCCCGTCCAAAAGAATAATCTCTTTCAGGTGCGGCAGGTCGCAGCCTTCCAACAACGCCGGATAATCAATATCCAGAAAACCGGACACGGTGGCCAGGAAGCTTGCCCGGCTCTTGTTCAGGATATAAGCCGCCTCCTCGCCCTTCATCCGGGTATTGAGCGGCACGATGGCGCCGCCGGCAGCCATCACCCCCAGGGCCGCCATAATCCAGTCACCGCTGTTCGGCGCCCAGATCGCCACCCGGTCACCGGGCTCAAGACCCGCGCGGAGAAAAGCCGCCGCGGCGCGATCCATCTGCAGCTCAAGGTCGGCAAAGGTCAGCACACGACCGGCTTCTTCCAATGCGCAAGCCGTTCCATATATTTCCGCAGCCCGGACAACAATGGATGGTATGGTATTCATGTCCTCTTCTCTTATTTCCAGATTCACTTTTTGGTTCCGCTTTTAACACGCCCTCGGCACGCAATCTATTTATTTTAGTATTATTATTTGTATATTTTTACGAATTATGTATTGATGTGGATCGGGTTTATATATTTTGCGAACTTTTCCCAAACTCAAACCTGAAGTGCACTTTTTATAAACGAGGGACAAACCATGATTAAACTGCATGTCACCAATCGAGACGGAAGCCAGGTCACCCTGTCTGCGCAGGAAGGCGCCAGCCTCATGGACGCCCTGCGCGACGCGGCCGTCGAGGGTATCGACGCCATTTGCGGCGGGGTGTGCAGCTGCGCCACCTGCCATGTCCATCTGTCCCCTGAGTGGTTTGCAAAGCTGCCGCTCACCGATGAGAATGAACAGGAGCTCCTGGCCGATTCAGAACATCGCACCCCGACCAGCCGTCTGTCCTGCCAGATCCCCCTGACCCCCGATCTGGACGGTCTTACTCTGACCGTAGCCGAGGAAGATTAACCCCTAGATCCCATATCCGCCGGCCACCGAAATGGTCTGGCCGGTGACATAGGACGCCCGATCGGACGCGAGGTACAGCACCGCTTCGGCAACATCCTCCGGCTTGCCGAAATGCTTGAGCGCGAGCCCGCTGATCACGGCATCGGTCCAGGCCTGGTCAAATACCCCCTCATCCCGAAGACGTAAGAAAATACCGGTCTCAATCACGCCCAGCAGCACGCTGTTGGCGCGAATATTGTTTTTTCCTTCTTCCTTGGCCACCCCCTGGATCAGGGATTCGATCGCCGCTTTGGGCGCCACGGACAGGACATCCTTTTCCGGCCACTTCAACAGACCGGCTGAACTGATATGCACATAGGAGCCCCCTTCCCGGCGCATCGCCGGCAGCGAATGATGCAATATATTGAAGAATCCATTGAGATCCTGGTCGATCACATCGCGCCAGAGCTCCGTGGTCAGTTCACCGATCAACAGCTGCGGAATGTTATACCCCGCGGCCATCACCACGGTGTGGATGCGCCCAAAGTCTTCAGATGCCCTGCTAAAAAAAGCCGCAACCGACCCTTCATTACGCACATCCAGCTGATCACACGCTACCCGCACACCGGTCCCGGCGAGCTCCGCGGCCAGTTCGTCCGCCCGCCGTTTATTACTGTTGTAGGTAAACAGAATATCAGTACCTGCCTGTGCCAGCTTGATACAGATCTCCCGTCCCGCGCCGCCACTGCCGCCAATGACGACCGCTACTCCCTGTGGAAACATTCCCCTTCCTTTCATCCTGCTCAAACTGAAGGCCGGCCGATGAAACCTGGCCGGCCTTCGAATTTAACTCCCGAGGTCACCCTCTAGAAAATGATCTTGGCACCGAAACCGTACGTCCGGGGATCGCCATAATAGTTGATGGCATAGAAGTTGGACGTGATCGGAATACCATGCAGACGATATTCCGTATCCGTCAGGTTTTTACCCCAGACACTAAGCTCCACGCTGCGTTTGTCGTCCAGTGGCACGAGAAGCGCGATACGCGCATTCAGAAGGTCATAGGACTCAGCCTTGGTGAGTAAAGCGGATGCTTCCTCATGGAAGAAATATTGTTCATCTGTCCAGCTGTAATCCACCCGGCTGCGCAACTCCCCGAAACCCAGGTCAACAGAATGCTCGAGACCAATGGAGATTTTATTCTTCGGCGTATAGGGGAATTTGGCCGTATCCTTATGCTGCACGCCCCCGACAGAGAAGTCCTGGTAATCCCCCTTCATGTAACCATAGTTCAGGAAAGCTGTCAGGGATTCCGTGACCAGGAAAATACCTTCGAACTCGATCCCCTTCACGGAGGCCTCACCGGCATTCTCGATCTGGGAATAGGCGCCAAGGAAGTTGGACAGCTGCAGGTCATTCACCTTGTTATAGAAACCGGCAATATTGGTCTGCACCCGGCCATCCATCCAGCGGGCCTTCATACCGATTTCATAGGATGTCAGCGTCTCTTCGTCATAGGGCACCATGGCGACGGCGGCAGAAGCAGCCTCACCGTTAAATCCGCCGGCTTTCCAGCCGCGCGCCACCTTGGCGTAGAAATTCACATCTTCATCCAGCTTGTAGCTGATGGTTGCTGACGGCGAGAAATTGTTCCATGTATCACTGCCTTCGAACTCGAAAGTATCGGCATAGATATAATAGCCGTCCGGATGCCGGATATAGGCGTCCTTGTCTTCCTTGGTGTAGCGGGCACCCACAGTAAATGTCCATCGATCGTCAATAGCCCAGTCCACCTGACCGAAGGCGGCGTAGGAATTACTTTCCACGCCATAGAAGTTTCGGACCGGAATACCAAAGCCAAAATCATAGGGATTGATGGCATCCGCCTTTTCATTGAAATAGAACAGACCCAACACATAGTTCAGGCTTTCCATATTCCCCACCAGCTGGAATTCCTGCGACGTCTGGGAATGATCCACATCGCGTTCCGCATGAAAGCCGGTAATAGGAAAGCCGTCGTAGTCGTTCATGTCATGAAACTGCATCTCGCGGTAACCGGTGATGGATTTCAAAGTCATGTTATCATTGATATCCCAGGTCAGGTGCAGGGCATGTCCCTGGGATTTGGAGGTATCAAACAATGTGCCGTCGAGAGCCCCCTCATCCAAACGCTTCAGTTCTCCGGGGCCAAGAATTTCGTAGGTAGGGCTCAGCTCACCCAGTTCAAACTGCCCGAAAGCGGGGGTATTGTCCCGCTGGGACCAGTCGAAAGTGTAATAGGCACTGAAACTTTCAGAAAACTCAAACAAAGCGGCGACACGAAGCGCTTCCGCGTCAAATGCATTAAATTCATCCCTTAACAGCGGGTTTGCACCGGGTAATGCTGCGGCCAGATTTGTATAGAAGCCGTCATGTTCCCTTTTGCTATAGGCAATATTGAGACTTACCAGGTCAGCAATCTTGGGCAGGTCAACAGAGGCTCCGAATTCATAGGAACCGTAGTTGCCGGCACCTCCCTTGACAAACCCACCCAGTTCGCCGGAAGGCTTGCGGGTGATCAGGTTGATCGCGCCGCCTGTGGTGTTTTTCCCATACAGGGCACCCTGCGGTCCGCGCAGAACCTCGATCCGCTCCAGTTCGGCCACATCAAACAAGCCACCCACATTCTTGGCCACAAAGACACCGTCGAAATAGATCCCCACGGCCGGCTCCCAGGTCACAGCTGGGTTCACTGTCGTTGCACCGCGAATGGCGACCGTGGCGCCGGCATTCCCGCCCGGTGACGGCGCAATCTGCAGGTTCGGGGTATGCATGCTTACATCGCTGATATCCTCGATCGACTGCATTTCCAGGGCATCCCGGTCAAAGGCCGCCAGCGAAATCGGCGTTTCCTGAAGATTCTGCTCTCGTTTCTGCGCGGTCACAACAATCTCTTCGAGCACCAAACCGCCGTCGGCATCCTCCGCCGCCTTTGCCCCGATTGCTGTACCGGCAAAAACCCCTGAAGCGATGATGGTCGACATCATCAACTGAACTGCCTGCTCTCTGTTCTTGAAATATTTCATCAATATATCCTCCCGAATTACCTCCGCGGACCCGATCATCTTCTCCCGGTCGGGTTTCTCCGCCTTATGATCACGCACTCTATACAATAGAAATCACATGATCAAGTATTTTCGTAATATTTATATGTATTAAATACGCAATGGATAAATCTCGTGTTGACTTAGCAATTATATACGCACCCCAGGCCGCCATTTATAACGGCATTACATGGCAGACAAATCCCGACCTCCCGGCTGCAAGACGGGCGAACGGAAAAGGGCCGAAGCAGAAAGCTTCAGCCCGTTTTCCGACAAAATAATAATGTAAGTGCTTCGCGAGGCCTTTGCATCGCCGTGCTCCCCCTGGCACATCAGACTCAATCTTCCCGGTCGACGATCCGACCCCAACGATAGTCATATTTCAGGGACTGCACTGCCAATGTGGTTTCCACGTGGCGAACACCGTCGACCCGCATGACCTGATCGTTGACCACGTCCAGAAGCTCGTTCCCGGAAGACACCACCACAAAGGCAAGAATATCGTATCGGCCGAGCATGGTGGCGGCAAAGCGCACAAATTCGAACTCGGCAATCTGTTCAGCCACCTCTTTGAGTCGATTGAGGTCCGCCCGGATTCCCATATAGGCCATGATATAGTTGCTGGCCTGCTGCGGCGTACTCATGACCGCGGTGATCTTGATGATTTTCTCTTTCTGCAGCTGCTTGATCCGGCCACGCACCGTTCCTTCGGTCACCCCGATATGGGAGGCGATTTCCCGATTGCTCATTCTGGCGTCCCGTGACAGGTGTTCCAGGATCTTGCGATCCACGTCGTCTATTTCGCGCTTTTTCATAATTCGGGAGTCCATTCAGATTGATATTTCAGCACGTCCATCGCCATTCCGGGGGATAACCTGGCAATCCCAGGTATCGCCGCCACTTTTTCCTGAAGAAAGACCGAAAGATCGGAGAAGTTTCGGGCTGCCACCAGAATTTCGATGTCATATTCCCCTGTCGTCAGGGTTACAGAAAAGACATCATCCAACTGGACAAGCTCGTTGGCAATATCCCGGGCCGGCCGGCTGTCGACCACGATACCGATGGCCAGCAGGAGCTCAAAGCCGGCAGCGGCAAAATCCGTGACCGCCACCACCCGGAGCATTCCCGCATCCTCCATCTTTGTCATGCGTGAACGAATGGTGGCAGGAGTTGCCCCGCTACGGCTCGCCATTTCCTGGACCGACATGCGACCGTCTTCGCGCAGAAGCATGACGATTTTCTTATCCAGTTCATCCAGACCGGGCAATCCGTCCAGTGTTATTCGAGAATGATCTGCAGTCACTCGCATACCCTTCTGTTTTTACTGTTTGTTTTCCGCCTCCCCAAAAGAACCGGAATTATTCGGAGCCTACAATAACCCGACCTCTCCCCATTGGCTATTTTTTTCGACTCAACCGGTGACATCATTATTATTTCACGCCCCCACTGACACTTTGCGTATATTTTTATTTTTTATTTACGCTTATGGACAAATCGAACCTTTTGTGAAAAATTGTTTGCGTAATGAAAATGACGCTTTTTATGTAAACACCCAGAACGGGAAGAGGCAAATGTCGGAATTCGCGAAAAAAACTGTAGTCATAACCGGCGGTACGCGCGGCATCGGCAGGGGAATTGCCGCCGCTTTCCTGCGCGACGGCGCGGAAGTATATGTCTGCGGCCGGTCAGCCCCGGACAGCCTGCCGGAATATCATGGCCGGCCCGCCCGGTTCGTCCAAGCCGACGTCCGCAACGAGGAACAGGTGCAATCCGTCATCGATCATATTTTGGAGGAAACCGGACGGCTTGATATCCTGGTCAACAATGCCGGCGGTAGTCCGGAAGTAGAGGCGGCCAGCGCCTCACCGCGCTTTTCAGAGTCGGTAATCCGGCTCAATCTGATCGCGCCGCTCATTTTCAGCCAGAAAGCCCATGCCTCCCTGCGCGCCAGTGGCGGCTCCATCATCAATATCGCCAGCGTCTCCGGCATCCGCCCGTCGCCGGGCACCGCCGCCTATGGCGCAGCAAAGGCGGGACTGATCAACCTGACGCAATCACTAGCCCAGGAATGGGGACCTGAAATCAGGGTAAATTGTATCATCGCAGGCCTGATGCAGACCGAGGCCGCGGGAGATCATTACGAAGGCCGGGACGGTATTGACAGAATCGCCGACAGCCTGCCGCTAAAACGCTTCGGAACACCGCGAGACATTGCCTCCGCCTGCCTGTTCCTGGCCTCAAGCGCCGCCTCCTATGTCAGCGGCGCCTCCCTTGAAGTCACCGGCGGCGGGGAACCGCCGGTCCATCGGGTGCTTGCCAATCAGTTCCGTACCGAACAAGACGGACCAGAATGAAACCGGTGATCAGGCCACCTGATCCTTCTTCCGTTTGTCCACCGTCGCGACAAGGCCGTTGACCTTTTTGTGGACTTCTCCAGCCTCTGACCGCTGATTATAGAACTGTCCGTACCATTTCCGCAGTCTCGCAAACGGTCCGTCAAACTTCAACACCATCGGCCTGGTGCAGGCCCGCTTGTACTGCCAGATTTCGACATCCTGCGCCAAAGCCAGACGACTGGCTTCCTGATATTGTAGTGCTGCTGCCCGATCTTCTTCCGTAATTGGTTTCGAGCCATCGTTCACCTTCACCATCAAACCATGCCACACCCTGGTCAGTCCGTCTTCGATGGGAGTATGCGCAATCATGATAAAGGACGGGTAGTCCCCGGCCATCTCTGACTGCAGAATTGACGGGCCTTCATACCAGGTATCCAGTGTCAGGTCCTGATCTTCTTCAGAAACAAGCGTCCGGTGACCGGCAGAGAAATACTGATGAACAATGTGATCTATAAATTCGTTGGCAAAATAGGAGATATTGCTGGACCCGTGGATCGGAATAAAATGGGCCACATCCGCCATGTTATCCACAATCTCAATGGGATGAGAGTTCAGATCCCCCATATGGTCAATTTTCCAGTGCACCCAGCCCGGCTCATCCCAGTGCCCGCCAAAGCCCGGCAATGGGAAATCAGGTTCCTTTTGTTCCGGATCATGCCACATCCAGATAATGCCCGCCCGCTCAACAACGGGATAGGTCCTGATGCAGGCCGCCTTGGGAATAAATCCTTCCGCATAGGGAATATCATCGCACTGGCCGTCCGGCCCGAAACGCCAGCCGTGAAACGGACAGCGGATGGACTCACCCTGAACATGTTCGCCGTCATGCACCACGTAGGAAGTTGTATTCCTCGCCAGATGCGCGCCCATATGGGGGCAATAGGCTTCCACCAGATGCGGCGTCCCACTCTCGCCGCGATACAGCACCATATCCTCGCCAAAGAAGCGCACTTCCTTCGGGACGGTAGTCGCTTCCGCTGCCGGAGCAATCATGAACCAGCCACGAGGAAATACATATTCTCCCAGTCCATAGTCTTCGGTTTTAGCCATGTTGAGGCCTCCTTTATCAAATGCACAAATTTGTTTGCTCTTTCCCAATAAACGAAGGGGAAGCATACAATTTTCCAACAAAATCTTGAATTGCACAGTGACCGTGCAATAATGCACGGAATGAACTGGAATGATTTATATATTTTTTTGACGGCTGTCAGGTCCGGCTCCTACTCCGCCGCAGCCAAGGAACTCGGCATTGATCGCACGACAGTCGGACGACGGGTCTCTGCCTTGGAAAAGGCCATTGGCGCGGAGCTTTATCGCTATACGCCCGCCGGTCCGGAACCCACAAAAGCGGGAAATTTTCTGCTTAAGGCCGCAAGTCACATGGAAGCCGAAATGGATAAAATGCGCCTGGAAGTGAGCCAGAATATCGTTGCTGAAGCCACCATTCGCATTGCCAGCAGCGCGTCAATCGGTGTGGAGTTTCTGGAACTGTTCGAGCATTTCCAAAGCCGGCATCCGGCAGTCTCCCTCGAGGTGATGGGACAACTTGACCCGATTGAGGCGATTACCCAGCGCAAGGCCGACCTCGCCATCGCCCTGATTGACAAGCGCCCCCGCAGAACGGAGGGACTGCATATTGGCACCGTCCATCAAGCCCGCTATTGCTGCAAGGGAACAAATCCGGAGAAACGCCTCCTGTGGGGCCATGAAATGGAAATTTCCCTGCCGGGTCAATGGACGGCCGCCAACAGTTCCGAAGATGGGGCCGGCGTCCGGGTAAACAACTGGCCGCAGATGAAACAGGCGTTCCTCGCCGGCATGGGCTCCGCCTGGCTCTGGACTTTCCTGGCCGATAAGATCCCGAACCTGGTTCGGATCGAGGAACCGGAACCCCGCTGGGGCAGTGAGCTCTGGCTGCTCCACCGCGCAGGTTTTCCGGTTAGCAACAACATTTCAATGATTATCGACTATCTCGGCACGGAACTCAGGCAAATGCTCAAAAGCGCTCACAGGCGCTGACAGAAGCACCTTTATAAAACTGGAAAAGAAGAGATTGGCGCGGCCGAGAGGCACCGGAAGGTCAAACTGATATGGTTAGTTAGAAGAAGAAGTGCGCAGTATTTGCGCACTTCCTTCCGCTTGAGTGAAACTTCTGATAACAACTGAAAACAGATCTACCTGTTCAATACCGTGTTGCCGGCAAGGACCACCATTTCCACTTTGGTTTCAGCAATATCCTCCGCCGGAATCTCAAACAAATTCTGGTTCAGGACGATCAGATCTGCTGATTTACCGGGCGCAATCGAGCCGCTCACCTTTTCAAGTTTGAGCGCCCTGGCGCCATCGACCGTAAATATATGTAGCGCCTGTGCCAGGGTAATTGCCTGGTCCGGTCCCAGAACCCCCGGGGTTTTCCCGTAAGGGTCCTTGCGGGTGATCATGGCCTCGATCGCAATCCAGGGGTCCATGGACGGCACCGCGGCCGGCCAGTCGGACCCGGCCAGCACCGGCGCCCCGGCCTCGAGGAGATCGCGGATATGCCACAGGTTCTTGCGGGATCTTTCCTCCCCCACCGCATCGAAGATCGACTGCACGATCGGCGATGGATGCCAGAGATAGGGCGACAGGTCAGCCACCACATTCAGCGCCTTGTAGCGGGGCAGATCCTCCGCGGAGATAAATTCCGAATGGGCGAGCTCATGCCGGAGGTCGGAGCGTCCGCTGATTTCATGAGCCCGCTCAATGGCATTGAGCGCTGTCTGCACCGACCGGTCGCCGGCGGTGTGGATTTTGACCGTGAAGCCCCGCTTTTCCAGTTCCGCCACATCCGCCGTCATCACGTCTTCACTGAGGTGCAGCTGGCCGCGGTAGTTTTCCGGAAAATGATCGTCGTGGATATAGGGTTCCAGCATGGCGGCGGTACGTGAAACGGTCGGTACCCCGTCGTCGAACAGCTTCACGAACCAGGTATTCACACGGTCGGACGCATATTCCTTCTGCAGCCGGGAAATCCTTTCATAGTCCAGTGGCACTTCGCGATGGCCGTAGGGCGTGGAAATGGCCGCCGCCACGCGAATATTCAGCTCACCGGCCTGGTCAACATCATGATAGGCCTTGAGGATCGGCTCGCGGGCGTTGGCGTCCTTGATCCCGGTTATGCCGTAGCCGTTGGCGATCCGCGCCATTTCTATAACGGCAGCCCGGTATTGTTTCCCGGACCAATCGGGAAGCTGGCTCTCCATCAAAATCTGCGCTTCTTCCAGCAGCACACCGCTGGGTTCGCCGGTGGCAGGATCGCGCACAATGGTGCCGCCCTTGGGGTCCGGGGTCTCCTTGGTCATGCCGACCAGTTCCAGGGCCTTGCTGTTGGCCCAGCCATTATGACCGGAATCGTCACTGAAATAGACCGCCTTGCCGCCGGAATATTGATCCAGCCATTCACGCGGGGACGGAATATCGTAATTCTCAAAAAAGTTGCTGTCCCAGCGTCCGCCGACAATCCAGTCGGAGTCCGGGTTGCGCCTGACGCACTCCTGAAGGATTTCGGCGATCTCCTCCGGTGTGGCAGTGAATTCAAACTTGCAGCTGAACAGATTGGCAATCGCCCCGTCGGTGGGATGACTGTGCCCGTCATTCAGGCCCGGCATCGCCATCCTGCCTTCCAGGTCAACCATTTCGGTGTTTTTACCCGCCAGCTTTCTGATTTCAGCGTCTGTGCCGACGGCCACGAACCTGCCGTCTGTAATCGCCACCGCTTCCGCCCAGGGCTGTTCCTGCTCCACGGTATAGATATGACCGTTAAAGAAGATCTTGTCGGCCGCCTCGCCCGCCAGGGCGGTTGAACCCGATAGGACCGTCAGCACCAGGCCGCCGATCAGCCCCAGATTATGTTGTTTGAGTATTGTCATTATACCTCTCCTGTAAAAAGGGGCTGCAGCTTGTGCTGCAGCCCAGTAGGCAAGGGAGAAATCAGAAGTCGTAGGAAATGGAAACGCCGATGGTACGCGGCATTCCCACACTACGAACGTAGGGACCATTCCCGCCCTGGTAGGCGGCCGGATAATAATATTCGTCGAACAGGTTCTTGCTCCAGACCATCACGCTCCAGTTGTCCTGTATGCTGGTCAGGCTGGCCCGCAGGTTGACCAGGGCATAAGCGTCTGTCGCGTCAGAGGGCTGAACGCCGCCGGTGGTGTCATCCTTGTAGCTGACATCCCCCCCCAGCTTCATCATCAGGTCAGTGGACAGCTGCCATTCATACTCGACGGAGGCATTCAACTGCCACCTGGGGGTCATGGCAAGTTCCTGACCGGAAGAATCCTCCGTCACCCGAACCGGCCAGGCACTTGAATCGGCGGTTGTTTCCCATTCGAGAATTTTGGATTTCAGGTAGGCCGCCCCGAACGTGACATACCAGCCGTCAGCCGGCATCCACTGCAGGTCCAGTTCCGCCCCGTAAATTTCCGATTTGGGTACATTGGTCAGGCCGCTGATCAGACCGACGAACGTCACCGCCCGGTCCTGCTCCTGCTTGTTTTTATAGTCGTAATAGAAGCCGGACAGGTTCAGCTGCATGGCCCCTTCCAGCAGGGTCGATTTCAGGCCGGCTTCGTAAGAGGTCACCTCTTCGGCGCCATAGGCTTTCAACTGCTGGGTTGTGTTGGAGTTCGCCCCGTTGAAACCGCCGGATTTGAAGCCCCGGGATACGGTGGCATACAGCAGCATGTCGTCATTGACAGCATAATCCAGGCCGAATTTCCACATCCATTTGTTGGTTTCGATGGTTTCCTCATAGACATGGAAAGCGTCATTGGGATCCGCCGCGGCAAAGATATAATTGGGGGAGTTCGGATCATCGTCAATGGTCCCGCAATCCCCCGGGGAGAGGTTTGCCCCGAAGGCAAAGTTCAGGAAGCCCGCCAGGGAGCCGTCACCGGCATCAAAAGTACAGCCGGACCAGCTGCGGTCCTCTTCCGTATAGCGCGCCCCTACGGTCACGCGCAGCTTGTCGGTGAAATTATATTCCACATGACCAAACAGAGCCTGGGAGTCTGTCTTCTGGTTATAGCGCGTGTGCAGCTGCAGGATCGGCGCAAACATGAAAGGCGACACCCCGAACGGCACGGCGCCATTGCCGTAAACCGAGTCAGACATGAAATAGTTGTAGAGTTCATCCATCTCGTCTTCGGAGTAATAGGCGCCGGCAATCCACAGCAGTTTGTCGGTCTGACCGGTCAGGCGCACCTCGGCAGAGAAAACCTCCAGGTCCGTGGTGTTGATGTTACTGGAATCATTGGCGGCAGAGCCGTCCCAGTCGTTGGCTTCCACCCGGTCGAACTTGTCATAGCCGACAATCGAGGTCAGCGTAATGTCATCGGAAATATCCCAGTTCAGCTTTGCCGAGGTACCGAAAAGCTGGTTGTCGCGTTTCGGCCGGATATCATAGCTATTGCCATCGGGATCCGTGTAGGAATTTGTCCAGTCCGCTGCCCGGTTGTCGCCAGTGGAATACCAGGGCGGCGTGTCTCCGCTGACCACATAGGGGAACAACTGCAGATAGGGTGCGGCAAATTCACCGAGGCCGATGAGCGTGCCGTCGTAGGTCGTATTGGCCTTGTTGTCGGACTGGTCGTCGGTATAGTGCACATTGATCAGCAGGCTGGCGCTGTCGCTCAGCTCAAAATCCACCAGGCCGCGGACGGCATAGACATTTTTCTTGCCTAGCTTGTCGTCCCTGGTCAGGCTTTCCTGCCAGCCCTCGCCGGACTGGGTGGTCTTAAAGGCCAGGCGGGCATTGATCCGGTCAACCACAGGCACATTGACATGGCCCTCCAGGTCCAGGGTTTCAAAGCTGCTGTAGCCGGCCGTCATCCCGGCGCCGAACTCTTCGGTGGGCTTTTTGCTGATAAAGTTGATCTGGCCGGCAGTCGTATTGCGGCCGTAAAGATCGCCCTGCGGTCCCTTCAGGACCTCGACCCGTTCCATGTCAAACAGAAGCCCGCGGGTCATCACGGCATAAGGCATCGCCACTTCGTCAAAGTAAAGACCGACTGTCGAGGACGCCGCGGTGGAATAATCCTGGAAGCCGATGCCGCGAATGGTATAGAGCGGCACACCGGTGGCGGCCGTTTCATTGACCGTCAGCCCCGGCGTCAGGATGGCGATATCCTCGGCGCTGGCGACGCCGCGTTCCTGCAGCATGTCACCGGTGAAGGCATTGACCGTGATGCCCACGTCATTGATGCCCTGTTCCCGCTTCTGCGCTGTCACGACGACCTCTTCCAGCATCATATCCGCGGAATAGGCCGGGGCCGGCAATACCGCCGCGGCACTGACGGCCGTGGACAGCAGTAATGCCCTGCGGCTGGAGGACTTAATATTTTTCTGTATGCTCATAGTTCCTTCCCTTTCTCCATTATTATCTTGATCGATATTATGATTACAACCGCTCAATCAGCCTCTCGGCTTCGCTGATCAGCTGCTCCTGGTGCGGCTGCAGTTCCTGCCCGCCCATTCCACTGAACAACGGCATGAACGGGTCTTCCACCTCTGTCTTGATACCGCTCAGGGCCTCCATGACGGCCAATCCGAAAAAGGGCACCGTCGGGGCGTTATAGCCACCTTCGTGGCTCATCACGATCCGGCCGTCACACAGCTCATCTGCAACGGTAAGCAGCTTGTTGGTCAGGGAGCGGTAACCCTCCCCGTGCATCATCATGCGCCCGAGCGGGTCATGGGCGCCGGCGTCAAAACCGCTGGGCACAAAAATCAGATCCGGCTTGAAGGCCCGGAGCGCCGGCAGCACTACCCGCTCGAAAGTGGCTTCATAGGCACCGACCCCGCTGCCCGCCGGAAGCGGCACATTGATGTTGTAGCCCTCCCCGGCGCCCCCGCCGATATCGCTCATAAAGCCGCTGTCCGGCGGAAAATTCCGGTCCTGATGGATGGAAATGGTCAGGGCCTGCGGGTCTTCCCAGAAAACTTTTTGCGTACCGTTGCCGTGATGCACATCCCAGTCCACATAGGCGATGCGCTCGAGGCCGCGCGCTTCCAGGGCATGACGCCCGGCAATGGCCGCATTGGCCAGCAGGCAGAACCCCATTCCCATATCCGGTTCCGCATGATGCCCCGGCGGGCGCACCAGGGCATAAGCGTTATCTGCCTTGCCGTCCAGCACCGCATCCACTGCGGCAATCACCCCGCCGGCGGACAGGGCGGCAATCTCGTAGCTGCCAGGCCCGAACGGGGTCAGCATACCGCCATCGCCACCGCGCGGTGAGGCACTCTCCGCTTTCAGCCGGTCAATATAATCCGGGGTATGCACCCGGAGAATTTCCTCATCCGTGGCCGGGCGCGGCGCAATCTGCAGCAACTGTTCGTACAGACCGGACACTTCCAGCAGGTTCTTGAAACGCCGTTTGGTTTCCGGGCTTTCCGCATGGGTGCCCGGCTGGATCGGATTACCGGCCGGCAGCACACCCGCATGGGTGCCTGTATCGTGCCACATATAGATTTCATGCCAGACAAAGCCGGTTTTGCGTGTCATTTAGTTCTCCATTTTCCAAACGCTGCAGGATGGATAGCGCGCCGCCCACGGCACTTCTTCCTCAAGCTGTCCGGCCAGTTGCAGCAACAGGTCTTCGCGGCCGTAAGGCGCAACAAACTGATGACCGATGGGCAGGCCATTGCTGCTCCAGTGCAGCGGCAGTGAGATGGCCGGCTGGCCGGTCATATTGTAGAGACTGGTGAAGGCGGCAAAGCCGAAAATATTGTCAACCCAGCCTTCCGCGGTCCAGCCGGGTTTGTTGGCGTCATAGGTGCCGATCGGCTGCGGCAGCAGCGCCACGGTCGGGGTCAGCATGATGTCATAGTCTTCAAAGAAAGGCGCAACTGTCCTGGTGACAATATTCATCACGTCAAATGCCCCCAAAAGCTCCGTCGCCGACAGGCCTTTTCCCTTTTCGTAACAGGCGAGTGTGGCGCTTTCCAGCGTATCCAGCGACACCGTGCGACCGGTGGCCATGGCCAGTTGGTCGATCCAGTTGGCGATATTGCCGCACCAGATTTTCATGGTGGCATCAAGATAGGCGTCATGGTCCAGAGGTGGGCTTGCTTCCTCCACATCATGACCCAGGGACGCCAGGGTCACCGCTGTCTTTTTGAGACTGGACGAAACCTCGGGATCAACATTGACCCCGGAATGCGGTACCGTTGCATAGGCGACCTTCAGCTTTTCCGGCGGCCGCCCGATCAAATCCAGATAGGGTTTTTCCGGCCGCGGAATGACGTAAGGATCCCCGCTCGCCGGGCCTTCCACCGCATCAAGGATTGCTGCGGTATCACGCACGGTCCGGGTCACGGCCAGTTCAATCCCGAGACCATTCAGGCCATCACCTGCGTCGGGTCCGATCGGCACCCGGCCACGTGTCGGCTTGAGGCCGACCAAGCCGCAACAGGAAGCAGGAATTCGGGTGGAGCCACCACCGTCATTGGCGTGGGCAATGGGGACAATCCCGGCCGCCACCGCTGAAGCGGCGCCGCCGCTGGAGCCGCCGGTAATCACACCGGTATTCCAGGGATTACGACAGGGACCGTGCAGCAGGGATTCCGTGGCCACATTGAAGGCCATTTCCGGCACAGAGGTGCGGCCAATGGTATTAAACCCCGCAGCGCGGAAACGTTTCATCAGGTCACTGTCATGGGGCAAAACCAGGCCTTCTCCCAGCCGGGATCCCATTTCGCACTTGCGCCCTTCGGCATGCAGCACGGCATCCTTGATCAGAAAGGGCACGCCCCGGAACGGTCCGTCCGGCATATCAGTGCCGGCTTTCGGGGCATCCTCGAATACCTCCACCACTGCATTTAGTTGCGGATTGACAAGATCAATAGCCTTTCTGGCGGCATGGGCAAGTTCCTGAGCGGAAACCTGGCCGGTTCTCACCAGGTCAGCTAGTCCAAGCCCGTCAAATTCTGCATATTCCGAAAGTTTCATTCACTGGTCCCTGATACCTGCCCGAATAACTGCCGGGCAACCCGTTTCAGCTAAAACTATCCCGGAACCGGGCATTGCGCCCGACACGAAAGTAGGGAACAGCTAAAAAAACTTCCCCCACCCGAAAGTAGGGGCGAAGAAAAGTTCTTATAAAATATTTAGTTAGACCCTAGATCAACTCGAGATCTTGTGCTGCCAGAACGGCGGAGGTACGATTTTTCACGTCGAGTTTCTCGAACAGATTCTTGATATGCCATTTCACCGTATTCTCGGCAATGGAGAGTTCCTTGCCGATTTTCTGGTTGGAATAGCCCATGGACAGCAGGCGAAGCACATCAAGTTCCCGTTCGCTAAGCGGTTCCAGGATATAGCGTTTATCAACTGGAGAGGCTTTGACTGCAGAAGGCAGCATTGGAGAACGGCCAAGATCCTCCGGACCGCAAACAGTTGCCAGTTCTGAGACATACTCACCAACCGACGGATCAATCATATCGTTGCGGTGTAAAAGTGCCCTGAGCAACGGCGCAACCGCAGAACCTTCATCGGCAAAGGCCCGAACATATCTTTCCGGCTGGCCCAACAGTACCGCACTGCGCAGATACTCCAGCGCCTCTTCCCTGTTCCCTGCAGCATCCAGAGCAAGGGCGAGCAATATCCTGATCTCCAGAAGGCGCCGGGTGCGTCCCACTTTATTTGCCAGTTCCTCGAGATGTTGCAGCAGGGATATGGCCTGTCCGGCGTTTCCTGCCGCCATCAGCAGTCTGGCCTTGGTCAGGGAACGCACGCATTTGATCCGGTCCCATTCCCCGATTGCGAAATCTTCGTCCAGGGACGCCAGATCGATACCGGTTCGTCGGGCTCTCTCCAGCGCCTCTGTAATCCTGTCATCCAGGATCAGCTGCTGAATATAGTCATATTCGGTCAGGACATGCAGCCGGTGCAGCTTGTCCTGCTGGCAAATCCTGGCGGCCTGTTCCAGCGGAACATAGATATCTTCTGGCCGGTCGAGCGCCCGGTAGAGCCGGGCCAGGATCGCATACCCCATGATCGGCGCCTCGGCCTGTCCACATTCCTCCACCAGCTCGATATTTTCCGTAATCAGTCGAAGGGCATCTTCCAGCCTGCCCCACTCGTAGAAGGCCAGTCCCTGATAAAGACGGCTGACAGCGATGGCCGGCGAATTGGGGAGATTGTCTCCGGCAACCGTCTGTTCGGCATGGACAAAACAGTCATAGGCCCGGCGCAGATTACCCTGCGCCATTTCCAGAATACCGGTGAAACAGTCGGCATAGACTACGCCATAGACGGATCGGACTGTGGTGTGGGCTTCGCGCGCCTTGTCCAGCGCCATCCTGGCCTTGTCAAACTTGTTCAGCGAGGTACAGGCATAGCCCAGCATGTTATTCATGGCCCCCTTCAGGAATCCCGCCTGGGGGCCATCAACTTCCAGTGTCACCGAGGCCAGTTTTTCCGCCTCGACCACATCGTCCGCTGCAATTGCCACACCGGTCTTGATCACCTTGATATCCTGGCGCCAGATATTAAGTTCCTCCGGTGAAAAGAGGTTCCTCTTTTCCGCCTCCTCAATCGCTTTCTCCACCCGGTAAGCCGCACCGGCGGCTTCGATCGGACGCCTCATATGAAACAGGGCATATCCCTCGTAGATGGGAATTTGGGGACGGGTCCGGGCAAGATCCTCCGGGATCTTCTTGCACCAGTCGAGCATCAGCGGCATGTGACCGCGGCGCCGGATGGTATCGGCGTGTATTTCCACCAGTTCCGCCAGGTAATCTGAATCGCCACTTTCATGGGCCAGCGTCACAGCCTCGACGATCAATCCGGCATCGGCAAACCACTGGGCTGCTTTTCTCTTGAGTTCCGGGATCCGGTCCCGATGGCTGCGTTTCAATTGACTGAGCAGAAATTCCCTGAAAAGCTGGTGATACCGATACCAGCCCCGGTTCTGGTCCAGGGGAAAGATAAACAGATTATTGTCTTCGAGATATTCGATGGTGCCCTGAACATCCTGCCCGCCGGTCAGTTGCTCAGCGATTTCTGCGTTAAACCGTTCCAGAACAGAAGTGACAAGCATGAATTCCCGCACATGCGGCGGCTGGTTGGCCAGTACATTTGTGGTGAGGAAGTCGACGACGTCCCGGCTGCTGCCGGAGAATTGTTGCAGGAAATTTTTCTCCAGAAGATTGTCCCGTAGCGCCAGGGCGATCAATTGCAACCCGGCGACCCACCCTTCTGTGGAACGGACAAGATGATCGAGATCATTTCTGGAAATATCCAGTCCCTTTATTTCCTTGAGAAACTCAGCAGTTTCACCATCTGAAAACCTCAGGTCCTGCTCGGACAACACAACCACCTGGTCCTGGACCTTGAGGCTGGCCAGGGGCAGCTGCGGTTTGGTTCGGCTGGAAATTACAAAATGAAATCCCGCCGGCGCCAGACTGATAAAGCTCTCCATCAACTGGCTGACCTCCCTGCCGTCTGCCAGATGATAGTCATCAAGGAACAGCACAACCTCTTGCTGAGCCGTGGCAAGCTCATTGATCAGGGCGCCGAGGGCCGCGAAATAGCGGTTGTCCAGTTTGTTTTGCAGGATGCTTTCCGCATTGTCTCCCTTCACCGCCCCGGCGACTTTCAGGGCCGCAATCAGATAGTTCAGGAACTGTCCCAGGTCCTGGTCCCGGCTGTCCAGACTGACCCACGCCGCGGCAACCCCCCGTGCCTTCATCTTGTGAAACCAGCTTGCCATCAGGGTTGTTTTACCAAACCCGGCACCGGCAGACAGCAGCGTAACCTTGCGGAATCCTTCCCGGTCAAAAAGATTTTCCAGCTGGGGCCTGCTAATGCGGTCAGCCCGGCTCCCTGGAGGATGTAGCTTGGTTATGATCAGGTCGGTAATCATTTTTCAAACGGAACAGCCGTTACTTTGGTTTACTTTCAGTACTCCCTAAGGGTAGTTCCAAAAGACTTCCAATGTAAACTTGTTCTTTAGTTGGGTATTTCAGCTAATTCTGTGTGAAAACGCTCCGGCAAGAAGCTTATGGCCTCCTTCTCGTCCGGATCCCTGCAAAGGGCCTTCAACACTATGTTCTATAGGCAATAATTTTCAAAACCTGTTGAAAAAAATAAAAAAAAATATATCATGTAGAACTTCTAATTTATGTTCCAGTATCTAATTGATAGTATAAAAAGCCAGCGTTAACAGGCCTGACCCTAACTATTCTGCGATACAAATCAGCGTATCCACAGGCATGACGACAAAGAAGAAAAGAAATCCTGTTAGCGGGACTTTTCCTTGACGCAGGTCTTTTTCCTTTTTTCTTGTTTTTAACGCCCTGCTAATATTTCTCCGGACAGAAGATAGGGCGGCGTCAGAAAAGATTCACGAAGTATTCTGTTATTTTGTAGTACAGTTTAACTCAGAGAGTGGCCCGCAGCCGTACAATAAAAACAGGGTGTCTAACAAAACAAATCAGGGTTCAAAATGAGGTAGGGTCCAGCCCGGAGGCTGGCGCCCGTGACCCCCAAGGCAGTTCCAGGGAACAGCGTCCAAATCCTTAGAGGGGATGGTATAATGTTTCTTGAGCTAAAAAGCAGAAATGTAGAAAATAATTTTTGGCAAACCGGGAATGGAAAGGCCCTTGAGCGTTTAAACGAGGAAGCTTTTCCAAACCAGATAATTCTGTATTCCAGACGCCACAAGCATGAATTCTCTGACCTGTGCAACTGGTTGGCTGAACACGACTATAATATTGTGTGCAGCCAGTCATTCCACGATATAGTCCAGCAGCTGGAAAAAATGAGCCGCAAGGGTGATGAGTGTGCCGCCGTCCTCATTGATGCCAAAGCTGAGAGTGACGAGCTCTTCTATTCGGATCAGAAACTCTCCCGTCTCGTAAACAAATGGCCGCATTTACGCCTGATCGCCCTTGCCGGCAAGAATCCGGTTGTGTGGGAAAGACTGGGATACCTGCTTCGTCAGGGATTGATCTATGATTTCCACTCCCTTCCGGCAGACAAATCCCGCTTGCTCTATTGTCTCGGCCATATCCAGGGGCTGGTTGCATTGGAACGCAACTCCCCGCTCCTGCCACTCAAGCAGACTGCCAAAGGCTATGGTCACCTGATCGGAACATCCGCGCCGATGCAGAAAATATACAGCACAATTAATCGTATCAGCCGGGTCGACAGTCCCATCCTGATCACCGGTGAAAGCGGCACCGGCAAAGAAGCTATTGCGCTGACCATCCATAAGCATTCACCATTCCGTAACCGCCCCTTTGTGGCGATAAATTGTGCCGCCCTTCCCGCCTCCCTGATTGAATCAGAACTGTTTGGTCATGAAGTCGGCGCCTTTACCGGCGCACTGAGCCGCAAGATCGGCAAAGTGGAACTGGCTGACAACGGAACCTTGTTTCTCGACGAGATTGGTGACATGCCAATCGACCTGCAGAGCCGCTTCCTGCGTTTTCTCCAGAACTCGAGCTTTGAGCGGGTTGGTGGCCTGAAAAACATTAAAATCAATGCCCGCATTATCGCTGCCACCAATGTCAATTTGTATGATGCCATTGAAAATGGGCAATTTCGGGAAGATCTCTTTTATCGTCTGAATGTGCTTTCGTTTCACGTCCCTCCCTTGCGGGAACGTTGTGAAGATATTCGCCTGCTGGCAGACCATTATCTTGAGAAATTCAGGACGACCTACAACAAGCCAAAACTTTCTTTCACGGCCGCTTCCTATGAACTGATGAACAAATATGCCTGGCCCGGAAATGTGCGTGAACTGATAAACGCCATACGCAGGGCGACCATCCTTGCCAAAACCCGTTTTATCCAGCCGGAAAACCTGGGTTTGGGGGAAACCCTGGAGGATGTCAGGGACATGGCAAGTTCCCTGGCCGAGGCCCGGGCAGATTTTGACCGCCGTTTTATTCATGCCAGGCTCGTGCGTAACAACTTCAATATTTCAAAGGCGGCCGAGGAGCTGCAGGTTTCCCGTGTCTCACTCTATCGCCTGATGAAACGGCTTGACATTCCGAAACCTGTAAATGGAGAAACTGTCTCACAAGGGGAGAAGTAAGATGAATAGCCGGAATTCCATGACGGGTATAGCCGTCATTTTCAGCGGTGTGCTGGCACAAGCCGGCATGGCTCAGGAAACCCAGCAGACCGACATTGCTGAACTGAGAAAAATCCTGGAATCCCAGGCACAACAGATCCAGGCGCAGGCACGCCTTCTTGAACAGCAACAGAGGGAACTGCAACTTCAAAAACAACGCCTCGACCAATTGGCCGGCCAGTCAACCGGCGAACAGGCCCGCGCGGAACAACCTCCCGCGCAGCAGGCCCCGCAGGAACAGCCCCAGACTGTCGAGAAACAAAGCAGTACCGCCCGACAAACGGCCACAGCCAACAATGTGGAAGCGGCCCCGGCAGACGCCGCCACACGACCACCTGAGGAGTCACGGCCGCAACAGGAAATTACCGTCATTGCCGATGTCGGCGGGGTATTGACACCAAAAGGACAACTGACCATAGAGCCAACCCTGTCAGCTTCCCATACCTCCAGCAATCGCTTCTTTTTCCAGGGGGTTGAGTTTGTCGATTCTGTTCTGATCGGGGTTATTGAGGCAACAGAAACCAGCCGCAACTATGTCTCCGGCCAGTTCGGTTTCCGATACGGGCTGACCAACCGGCTCGAACTCTCTGCCAAGGTGCCGCTGATTTATCGCGATGACCGGGTGGAGTCGACGATTGTCAGCGAGCAGAATGACAATGACGGCAGTTCTACCACCTTACAGGACCTTACCGGCAAGGGACTGGGCGATATTGAGTTCGGCCTGCAGTACCAGCTCAACAACGGCCATGACAACTGGCCCTACTTTATTGCCAATATGCGCGCCAAGTCCACCACCGGCACCGGGCCTTTCGATGTCAGCCGGGACGAAGACGGCCTTGAAACCGAACTGGCTACCGGTTCAGGCTTCTGGAGTCTTGAACCCAGCCTGACCATGATCTACCAGGCCGACCCGGCTGTGTTCTTCACAAACTTTGGTTATGTCTGGAACATGGGGCGTGATGTTAATTATCAGAGTGGCAACACCCTGATCGGTCATATTGACCCCGGGGATTCCATTACCGGCAACTTCGGCGTGGGGTTTGCCCTCAACGAAACCATGTCCATGAGTTTCGGTTACCAGCATAATTATATCTTTGGTACCGAAACGGAAATCAACGGAGATTTCACAAATTCCCGGGATTTCCAGGTTGGTTCATTGTTGCTCGGCATGTCCCTGGGGCTTGGCGATCGTACCGGCCTGAGCATGAATGTGGCTGTAGGGGTAACCGACGATTCTCCGGATGTGGAATTCACTCTGCGCATGCCGTTCTCGGTCATGCTGTTTGAATGATGCCAGAACCAGCCATATTGTTTTCCTTTCCTCCCCCCAAACTTCAACGCCCGGTCTCCCGGGCTTTTTTTTACCTGCACACGGGGCGGTTTTGGACACCGGCCTTTTTCAGGTGGCTTTGTCCGGTCGTGCGCCGGCATCCATTTTCCTTGTCCAAGAACAGTCATTCCGCGCCGTCCTCCGGCGATGTCGCCGGAGAGTTACACTTTTCGCCTTGGCCGCATGTACCTTCCGGGCTGCCGTAAAATTATATAAGAATAACCTAAATTTATTTATCCAGTACCGGCAAAGAGTTACAACACAGTTGGCAGGATTAAGCCGTCTTTTCCCTTCACACCCCTTCATGCAGACAGGTTGCTGCAAAAAATAAACTGCCGAAATTGTGAGAATGTAACACCAGGTTTACAGTTTTATCAGCCTGGGAAGACGCCCCGTATCCGGCACCGGTCGAACCTCCTGCATCTCCAATAATCTTCCTTATATTACAATATGTTACATGCAAATTATTCTTTGGCATACTTGTTGCTTATTAAGAACAGGATGGCGGCCATGGCCCCATCGTGAGCGAGGGGCTCAGTATTTACTGCCGAGCCGGATTACACATTTCAACTATGACATGGAGTATATTATGAACAGACTGAAACTATTGGGCAGCATTTCTGCCATCGCCTGTATCATAGGCTTGGCTAATATTGCATATGCCGAACCCGAACAGAACTCTGATGCCGATGAATCATCACAAGCGGCAACCACCGGCGGCAACAACCAGGCAGCGGGCGCTAACGCCGTGGATGATGGCCAGTCAGCGGGCACCAACGCGTCCGCACTGGGATCCCAGTCCGGTGATGGCGGCAACAGTTCAGATACAGACAAACTGGATTTGGACAACGTGGCCAACAATTCATCGACAACTGATGACAACAGCGACGACGACGGTTTTGACAATGACGGCACTGTCGACAACAGCTACACCAAGACCTACACCAAGACCGAAACAACCGACGATAACAGCGACGATGACGGTCTTGACAATGACGGCACCATCGACAAGAGCCACAACTTCGCCATGTCAACCGACGACAACAGCGATGATGATGGCCTTGACAATGACGGCACCATCGACAACAGCTACACGAAATCTTATGCAAAAGATGACAACAGCGATGACGACGTAAACGACATTGATGCGCCGGTGAACATTGGCAACACCGACGACAACAGCGATGATGATGGCTTTGACAATGACGGCACCATCGACAACAGCAACACGAAATCTTACTCAAAAGATGACAACAGCGACGATGATGGTTTCGACAATGACGGCACCATCGACAAGAGCCACAACTTTGCCATGTCCACCGACGACAACAGCGATGATGATGGCATTGACAATGACGGCAACATTGACAACAGCTATACCGACAATAGTGATGACGACGGATTAGACCTGGACATCACCATGGGTGACGTTGCTGTGAATTTGAACGCCTTGTCCAGTTCTGTATCCGGCAACTATCTGGTCTATGATCCGGCCCGGAAAGCGGAGGTCACCCTGACAACCGGTGATATTTCCGAGACCAGCATCTCAAATGCCCGGGGCATTACCCAGATCAACCAGAACACGGGTGTCGCTTCACAGACCAACAATATTTCCATCAGTGCCAAGGTGGATATGGGAAGCAGCACCACCAACTAATCACTGCAGCGACAGTGAAGGTGCATCCGTAAACCCAAATCATATCAGCGGCCAGTCCGCTGATATGACTCCTCTTCCCACAACAACCAAAATTGAGGTTAAGGTAATGGCTTTTGTGTTCGAAAGAAAAATGATCATTGCGCGGCCTCGCCTGGTCGCACTGTTGATCGGCAGCATCCTGACCTGCAGTTTTCAATGCCACAGTTGGGCCCAAGATGAAAATGACAAGGAAGCCGCCGGAACTACAGCCATGAATGACTCATCCCTTCAGCAGGATGAATTTTCCGGATGGCAAAGCATATCGCCCGGGGAAATGTCACAATATAGCGGAGGCACGGAGACTTCGTTCGGTGATGTCGGGATCAATCTGGCAACCAATTCCTCATCCCTGATCGGCAACAGCGTCGACGGCAATGTGGAAACCGGGAAGATCCAGGACCTCAATCTCAACGACATTGGCGGCATAAATACCCTGATGTTCAACACCGGAAACAACGTAAATTTCCAGAGTAACATGCTGATCAATATTTTCGTCAAGTAACGTCCAGCCGTCCCGGACAAACTCCATCGGACTGACCCGGACATTCCTATCGTAGTTTTTGTACCGAACAATTGGCCCAAAACCTAATGAAGATAGACAGAACAATGCGAAAGCTGGCAAACAGGATTACTGACATATCCATAAACGCGCACAAACAGGCCGGGAAACAGGCCCGGAAACAGGCCGGGAAACAGGTCAGTGCAAACAATATTCTGCCGCATATTCTCCCGCCCCTGGCACTCGCGCCTGCATATCTGACGGGGCAGTGCCGGCATCTCAACCGGTCCGCAAAAGGCCAAAATAGCCAAAATAGCCAAAAATTTCTGGACCGGCGGCATCTGACTGCGGTCCTGATCCTGGCAGCTTTTCTCATTGGCTTCATAATACCGTTGTTGACTGCCCCGGCGAATGCGGGAACCATCTTTATCCCCTCGCCCCTTGGCGGGCCGGCGCGCGTCAAAGTGGTCAGCCTCAAAGAAGCGCGGTTCCAGACGGTGATCAAACAACAATATGATTTCAGCTGCGGCTCCGCCGCCCTGGCGTCACTCCTGACCTTCCATTACAACCACCCGGTTTCGGAAAACAGCGTGTTTACAAAAATGTTCGAGGAAGGCGACCAGGCGCGCATCCGCCGCTATGGCTTTTCCCTCCTCGACATGAAGAAATACCTCGCCAGCGTCGGGTACAACTCGGATGGCTTCCGGGTTGGCCTTGAAAGGCTGGAAAAAGCGCGCGTGCCAGCCATTGTTCTCATCAACACCAACGGCTACAAACATTTTGTGATTGTCAAGGGATTGTCCGACCAGGAAGTGCTGGTCGGCGATCCAGCCCTTGGGGTGCGGGTCTGGTCCCGGGAAGATTTTCTCAACAGCTGGAACGGCATTATCTTCGTCGTCCGCTCCCAAGTAAGTCAGGGGCGCAAGCATTTCAATCTTGAAAGAGACTGGAAAGTCCGCAGCAAAGCGCCCTTCGGAAGCGCGCTCAGTCGCCAGAGCCTGGCCAGTTTCTCCGTCCATCTAACAGGAACCCTTAACAGCTTTTAGGTGTCACCATGCTGTCTAAAACACACAGACTTACGATCAGGGAACAATATTCCTCAGCTGCACCCGGCAATCACGGGATCAGCCGGCAATTTGCCCGGCGCCTGATGCTTTCGATCTCCTTGATCGCCGTGTCGCCGGAAGCTCTCCTGACCGGCAACGGGGGACAGATCAACTGGATCGAGAGAGCCCGTGCCGGGAATGATAATGACGCCTTCGGTGACCTTTCTCCTCTGAAAGATGAAACGCTCGAGAAGCAAAGGGGCGGCTTCTCCGTGGCGGGTCTCGAAGTAGATGTGGGCGTTTCCATCAAAACGACAATTGATGGCTTCCTGGAAGTCTCCACCAATTATTCCCTCGATTCTAAAAACGGCCTTGTTCATCTCGGAAGCGAGATCAAGAATCTGGCGCAAAATATGACCAACAGCATGATCGAGGATATCCAGACCGAGACCAACGCCGCAATCAATGATTCGCCGGCAGAAACCAGCAATACGTCCGCCTCGGCAATGGATCCGGCGCCCGCCACCCTTTCTCTCAGCGGGAACTCCGGCTATGACATCGATAATTCCGCCGCTGCGGAAGCCGTGCCGGCCGCGTCCGCCACCGTTGCATCAGTTGTCCCCGCAACCAGCAACCAAGCGCCACAAGCCGAGACCGTATCAGCGGATTTTCCCCTGAACGAAGTAAAAACACGCGGCCCCGAGCTCAGCACCACCGAGACCCCTGTTACAACGAATGATGCAGCACCGACAGCTGCGACCACAACAGCCACAACCGTGCCCCAAACCGGCGCTGCGGAATCCGTTGCCGATTCCGATGTTGCCAGTGCCACAGTCACATCCACCCCGGCACCATCCTCCGCCACCGCTGCAGAGAGCGCCCCTTCTGTTCCCGACTCCATGGCGGAAATTATTCACCAGACCAGTGGAGAACACATCACGCTCCTGACCAACCGGCTCAACAATGCCAACATCCAACAGACCGTTACCTTGAACATAACGCTTGAAAATGTTTCCAAGATCAAGGATATCGCCCGGGTTCAGAAAGATATCACACAGCTGGCACGCCAGATCAGCCTGTTCAGTCTGCGTCACTGAATTCGAATTCGTCTGGTGACAGACTCTTGGAAATGACCGGAATAAAATTTCCGGGAGAAGAGAATGGTGCGGCCGAAATGTACCGGAAAAACCCTATATCCCAGTGGGTCAACAAGAAAAGTGCGCAGCATTTTCGCACTTTTCAAATAGACGTTGCAGCTGTGCCAGGTAACGGCGGAAGATCGTCGATCGTCACCGCCGCAGGGCAAAACGCTGGATTTTTCCGCTCGGCGTCTTGGGTAGCGCCTCAATAAATTCCACCGCCCTCGGGTATTTATAGGGGGCAATGGTGGCCTTCACATGATCCTGCAGCGTTTTGGCCAGATCTGCACTTGCCGTCTGTCCCGGCGCCAGCACCACAAAGGCCTTTACCAGCTGGCCGCGATCTTCATCCGCCACACCGATCACCGCGCATTCGGCGACGGCGGCATGCCCCAGCAGCGCGGCTTCAACTTCCGGCCCTGCAATGTTATAGCCAGCCGAAATAATCATGTCGTCCGAACGCGCCGCAAAATGGAAATAGCCTTCCGCATCCCTGATAAAGCTGTCGCCGGTCAGGTTCCACCCGTCCTGCACGTAGTCTTTCTGCCGCTCATCGGCCAGATAGCGGCAGCCGGTCGGACCGCGCACAGCCAACCTTCCCGCCTCTCCGTCCGGAACGTCGTTCATGCCATCGTCCACCACACGAACCTCATAACCGGAGACCGGTTTTCCGGTACAGCCAGGGCGGGCGTCTTCGAACCGATTGGTCAGGAAAATATGCAACATCTCGGTCGCCCCGATCCCGTCCAGCAGCGGCTTGCCGGTTTTCTCTTTCCAGGCGTTAAACACCGGCGCCGGCAGCGTTTCGCCGGCAGACACCGCACAGCGAAGTGTGGACAGGTCCACGCCCTCTTCCATTGCCTCCAGCATCACTTTGTAGGCCGTCGGCGCCGTAAAACAGATGGTGACGCGGTATTTTTGAATGATCTCGATCAGGTTGGGCGGGCTGGCGTTCTCCAACAAGGCCGCGGCAGCCCCGAAGCGAAGTGGAAAAACCGCCAGGCCGCCGAGACCGAATGTGAACGCCAGCGGCGGCGAGCCGGCAAAGACATCCGAAGGCTTTACCTGCAGAACCTCTTGCGCGTAGCCGTCAGCAATGATCAGCAGATCGCGGTGAAAATGCATGGTCGCCTTTGGCATGCCGGTCGTGCCGGAGGTAAAGCCCAGCAGGGCCACATCATCCCGCCCCGTGCGAACCGCCTCAAACCGGACCGGTTTGTTCAGCGCGGCCCGGTCCAGTTCCGCCTCATGGTTGGCGGTGCCGTCGAAACCAACCACTGTGTTGAGATATTGGCTCTCGCCCGCACAACTTTCCAGTTCCTCCAGCAGGCGCGTATCACAAAGGGCAAATTCAATCCGAGCCTTGTCGACGATCTTCGCCAGCTCAGCGGCACGCAGCATCGGCATGGTGTTGACCACCACCGCTCCGGCCTTGGTTGCCGCCAGCCAGCAGGCCACCATGGCCGGATTGTTGGCGGAGCGGATCATGACCCGGTTTCCCGGCTTGATGCCATAGTCCTCCACAAGGGCGTGGGCGATGCGGTTGGTCCAGTCCGCCAGTTCCTTGTAGGTGCGCACCCGTCCGTTGCCGATCAGGGCGATATGGTCGCCAAATCCCTTCTCGACCATGCGGTCGGTAAGTTCAACCCCCGCATTCAGCCATTCAGGATAGGTAAACCCGTCCAGCAAAAACTCCGGCTGCTGGTCTGGTGGCGGCAGATTATCCCGCGCGAAAGTGTCCTCATGTCCGGATGGTCCCAATTGATACGTCATTTTAACTGCCTTTTTTCCCGAATATTGCACTTCATTCTGGACCTTTCAGGGGTCAGGTAACTGCGTTCCTGGTCTGATATTCTGCCGCCTGCCAGGACCCACGCCCAAGAATATCTGCGAGGATATCCACTGCATTCTTTATATCGCTAAAACTCATGAACAGGGGAGAAAAGCCGAATCGCATCTGGTCCGGGGCCCTGAAATCGCCAATGACCCCGCGGGCAATCAGGTTTTGCATTACCGCATAGGCATTTTCATGCCGGTACGACAGGTGGGCGCCACGCTTCTCCACGTCGTCAGGCGAAACACAGTCGAGGCCCAGACCCTGACAGCGCTCACCCACCAGCAACTGGAAATAGCGGCTGAGCAATTTCATTTTCTCAAGACGTTCCGCCTGGTCGCTTTCCAGCATTAAATCGACCGCAGCTTCCAGCGCCGAGCCCCCCAAAACACCGGTCGTCCCGCACAGCATGCGTCCGGCCCCGACCGTCGGCTCAAAATCGTCCCGGAATGCGAAGGGGGACTTGTGACTGAACCAGCCACTCAGGGGCTGCCGCATTGTTTCATGATACCGTCGTGCCGCGAACAGAAAGGCCGGGGCACCCGGCCCGCCATTCAAGTGTTTGTAGCCGCAGCCAACCGCAAAATCCGCGCCCCAGTCGTTCAGCCTGACGTCCACCGCCCCGACCGAATGACTGAGATCCCACACTGTCAGCGCCCCCATCTCATGCGCGCGGGCGGTCAGTTCCCGCAGCGGGAAAATCTCTCCGGTTACATAATGCACATGGGTCAAGACCACGACGGCGGTCTCTTCATCGATGGCGTCAGCGATTTGATCGCGCGGCAGAATCTGAATGTCATATTTTTCTGCACTGAATCGGTTGATCCCGTCCAGCATATACAGATCGGTTGGGAAATTACCGGCCTCGGTCACAATTTTTGTCCGCCCGGGCCGCAGGTCCAGGGCCGATGACACAGCCTTGAAAAGGTTGACGGAGGTGCTGTCGCACATTACCGTTTCCCCGGCATCCGCGCCAATCAGGCGGCCGATTTTGTCGCCGACCCGGCGCGCCAGATCATACCAGCCGGCGGTATTCCAGCCCCTGATCAGATCTTCCCCCCATTCCTCGCTGACGGTGCGCGCCATCCGCTCCCTGGCATCACGGGTAAGCGGTCCCAGGCTGTTACCGTTCATATAAATGACACCCTGGGGCATCTCAAAACGGTCACGGAACCTGGCCAGTGGATCCTGTCGGTCCAGGTCATGGGCATTAAAATCATTCAGTGTTTTCATTTTTTCCAATCTTTCTTAACAAGGCGCGCACAGGGCTGGCATCTGCCTTCTCAATTTTCAACGGCGGCGCAATCAATTCGTAGGTCCCCGGCATGACCTGATCCAGAACAAGCCCTTCAAGTATTGCCATGCCCGCCTCGCGGACAGCGTTGTGAGCGGGCAATTCTTTTGACTCTTCAGGATCCAGCGACGGCGCATCGGTGCCGATCAGCAGACAGCCCCGCGCCACCAGCGCTGTAATCAGGCCGGCATCGATCGCACGAAAATCGCTGCGCCAGTGGTCATGCGGAAAGGTCCGGAAGGTGCGAAACAGAACCCGCTCGAGCGGACCGGAAATACTCTCCAGATCCTCAGCGACATGTTCCCACATTACCGGCCCCTTTTGGCCGGACACATCAACGATCAGACAAGGCCCTATGTATGCCTGCACGTCGACCGCAGCCATATCGGCCCCCTCTGGATCATAGTGACACGGTGCATCCGCGTGGCTGCCGCTGTGTGTTGACAGGGTCAGTTTTGACACCGTCACAGGACAGTCGCCATCAATTTGCCAGACTGGTTTGCTTTCAAATGCCGTATCGCCCGGCCAAACAGGCAGTCCCTGCCCCAGGGTCTGACTAATATCAATAATATCCGTCATAACAAAACCTAGAGTCCGGTCCGCACGGTCCAGAGTTCCGGGAAGAACCGCAGATCCAGCGCCTTTTTCAGAAAGGCGACCCCACTGGTGCCACCTGTTCCATGGCGGAAGCCGATGATGCGCTCCACTGTTTTCATATGACTGAACCGCCACATCTGAAAATTATGCTCCAGGTCCACCAGCTTCTCGGCCAGCTCATACAAGGACCAATATTTTTCAGGGTCGGCATAAACCTTGGCCCAGGCATCCTCTACGGCCTGGTGCGGTTCGTAAGGCAATGCCCAGTCCCGATCAAGATGGCCTGCCGGAATATCAAAACCGTTGCGGTCTAAAACCTGCAGGCACAGATCATAGAAACTCGGCGCTTCGAGGACAGACTTCAACCGGTGGTAACGTTCGGGCATGCCTCGGTGAACTTCCATCAGCGCCGCATTCTTATTGCCGAGGGCATATTCTATTTCCCGGTACTGGAAGGACTGAAAGCCCGAACTTTGCCCCAGACCGTCCCGGAAACTCAGGTAATCGGAAGGCGTCATAGTCGACAATACGTCCCAGCTTTGACGAAGCTGCGCCTGGATGCGGGACACGCGCGCCAGCATCTTGAATGAAGCCCCGAGGTTATCCCTGGAAACCTCCCTCATGGCGGCACCAATTTCATGAATACAGAGCTTCATCCACAACTCAGAGGCCTGATGTATAATAATAAACATCATCTCGTCGTGGCTGTCTGTCCGCAAGTTCTGACTGTCCAGCAAACGGTCAAGATCAAGATACCCGCCATAGCTGATATCCTGGTCCCAGTGAATAGCTTCGCTGGCCAGGTCTCTGTTATCTGAAAACTCTTTCATACTCATTCCTGCCTATATCGCTCTCTGTTGACAGGATCCTAGCGGTAAAATAACTTGAGTGCATTTAATTAATTTTAACAATATAATGAATTTTTTTCATAATAAAGGACACACCCATGATACGATTGGGGCTGCATCATATCGCGATGATCAAAAGCCTGGGCATGACAGGAAACGTCTCGGCGACGGCGCGGGAATTAGGGCTTGGTCAATCAGCCGTAAGCCACAGGATGAAAGAAGCCGAGAGACGCGCCGGCGCCTCACTTTTCCGGCGCGAAGGCCATTCGATTGCCCTGACCCAGGCTGGCCGGCGATTGTTAGGCGCCGCGGCAAATATACTGTCCGAACTCGAAAGTGCCGAGAAAGACATCGAGCAGCTCTGCAGAGGCGTTGACACAATCATCCGCATCGGCGCGGCCTGCTATGCCGGTTTTGGTTGGTTTCCAGGTTTTCTGAAATCCCTGGAAGCACGGCACCCAAACTGCACGGCTGAAATCGTGGCTGAGACGTCGGAAGATCCGGCCGCATTGCTCGCAACCAACAGCGCTGATATGGTCCTGACGGCGACCCCCGTTGAACGGCCGGACATCAAATGCCTCAAGCTGACCGATGACAGACTTGTCGCAGTGATGGCTTCGGGCCACCCCCTGACTCACAATAATGTAGCCGATCCCAGGGACATCATAAACTATACCTATGTCACCCATCATACTTATCCTGAAAAAGGCAGGGAATATGAGACCATTTTCAGACCATTAAACCTGTTGCCCAAACGCGTGATCAGCGCGGGCAGAACGCAGGCCTTGACCGAAATCCTTTTGACAGGCGAAGCCGTGACAATTTTACCTGAACTGGCTATTGGCAACCAGGCAAGGCGACTGGGGCTGCGCCTGCTCCCTATTCTGAGTGACCCAAAACCGGTCGCCTGGTACGCTCTTTTCAAGCCGAAAAGCAGAAATGCGTCGATGGAGGAAGAATTGATGAGACTCCTACAGGAATCGATTCGTAAATAGTCTTTCCCGTGGATCAGATGTAGTACATCCCGCCTGCCTTTGGGTATCGCCTTCCACGGGCTCTGTTGCTATACTGCTCCATTACATGTATCCGTAACAGAAAACATATTCACAAATGGCCGAAACCCAAGCCGATAACGCATTCTTCCCTGCCTGGCTGCTCCACTCCAAAACCTGTGCTGCACAGCAATCCTTACCCGTCCTGCATCGGAAGGAACTCTGCCGTATTCTGAATCAGGGATTGAATAAAAAACTTTCCCTTGTCATTGGGCCTGCCGGATATGGAAAGTCAACGCTTCTCGGGGACTGGTACGGGGATCTTCAGGCAGACGGAATTGCCGCAGGGTGGCTGAATCTTGACGAACAGGATAGCGACCCGGGCCTATTCGCCCTTTACCTGGCCTATTCCCTGGCAGAGGCCGGTTTGTATGAAGAGATCAGCCGGCTTCAACCGGAAGGCTTCAGCGACAACACGAAACCAACCGTCACCATCGGTGTTCTTCTTTCCGCGATAAGAAACTATGACGAGCGGATTGTGCTCATACTCGACGGCGTGGAAAACCTGCCGGAACAATGCATAGAGCAGATACTGGATCCTGTTCTGCTTTATATGCCGGACAACCTGCATCTTGTACTCGCAGGCCGGCACTGTGGAGACCTGCCATTATCCAGGCTCAAGCTTCAGGGGCAGGTCACGGAAATTTCCGGCAACGACCTCAAATTCACACCCTTCGAAATCGAGGAATTCCTGGATGGTTACCTGGAACGGAAGGATATCGCCCGGGTTGCCGAAAAACTGGAGGGCTGGCCCGCGGCAGTTCAATTGGTAAGAAACATCCTTGCGGAAAACAGCGACCCGTCCCAGGCCCTGACATCCTATAGCGGGGCAGAGAAAAACACGCGCGACTATATTATCGAAACCGTATTTTCACCGCTTTCTTCCCTGCAAAAAGGCCTTTTGCTGGATTTCTGTATCTTCGAAAATATTGATCGGGATATCCTGCAGGACATGCGGCCGGAAGGCGACGTCCTGGCTCTATTGGGCACGTTGAACAGTCTTGACGGCCAGTTCCTTTACATCAGTGGTCCAGCAGAAAATAGTTATCGGATACACCCCTTATTACGTGAGGCCCTGATCTCTCATCTTGAAGAGACAAACCCTGCACATTTCAGGGAAATTCACCGCAAGGCAGCGATGATGTATAGCGACACCGGGGACATCATCCAGGCCATCAAACATTCCCTGAAAGCCGGCACACCAGAAATCGGCGCCATAGCCGTTGAAAAAGCCGGGGGGGTCATGTTGTGGAACAAGGAGGGTATGTCCCGTATCCGACAAGCCGTCGCCCTGCTGCCGGAAGAGGTCTATCGAGACCATCCCCGGCTGCATCTGGCCAAGGCCCTTGTCTGCCTGAAAGACGGCCACCTGAACGACGGCCGCCACATCTTTGACCAGGTCACCCGACAAATCGAGGAAAGCGGAACCGCACCCACCACCGAGCTGGCCTATGACCTGGTGGTAATTTCCTCCACACTCTCCGTCTATGACGGCACCCCCCTGACCGAACAGGTCACCGACCAGATCGGCGACTATATCAACAATTCAGACCTGATCGACAAGGTCCAGATCGGCTTCGCACAGACCGTCGTCTGTATTTCCAGCCTGCAGAAAGGGGACTATGAAACGGCAAAATCCGTCGGCGCCCAAGCCGTTGCCCATTTCCAGAAATACAACTCCGTCTTCGGAGAAGTCTATATCTATATTCACATGGCCAGCGTGGCCCTGGCAGAGGGAGAACTGGACGAAGCACAGGATTACCTGACCAAGGTCCAGAACAACCAAAGAAAATATTTCATCGACGACAAGGACATGCGCCTTGTGTCCAGCATTCTGCGGGCCGAATTACACTATGAAAGAAACGAGTTGAACAGCGCCGCCCGGCTGTTGAAGGATATCAATCACCGGTTGGAAAACGGCGAAGCCTGGTATGAAATCTATGCTTCCGGCTATACTGTATCCACCGCCCTCGCCTTTCTGACAAAAGGCCTGGAGGCTTGCCTCAGCCTGGCCGATGAGTCATCAAAATACATCAAAAGGGAAGGACTGAAGCGCCTCAATCGTTTGGTCGTCGCCAACAAAGCGGGATATCTGTGCCGGTCCGACCTGGTCAGCAAGGCACGAAAACTTATTCAGCAGAACAATCTGACCTTTGAGGAATATCGCCGAAACCACGGCGAAGAATTTTCCGCACGGGAAAAATATGGCGTACTCCAGGCCCTGGTGCGCCTGCTGATCGCTGAGAAGCGTTATGACGAAGCCATTCCGGAACTGCGCCGACTGATTCAGAAAGCCCGTCGCGACCGCCACCCCCAGACAGAACAGAAGTACCGCCTTTTTCTCGCAATTGCCGGTTTTGAAAGCGGTCAGAAGCAGCCCGCCTTCCGGGAACTGGACAAGGTTTTGAGCTTTGTGCGCCAGAAGGGCCTGCTGAGGTTCATGCTGGATGAAGCATCCTTTGTTCTGCCCCTGCTGTCGGCCTATTGCGAAGACGCCAAAGCCGCTGAAAGGGATCACGCCAGATATATACTTTCCTGCGTTGAGGAAACCGCTCCCGCCAATGACAAAATCATCCTGACACGCCGGGAAAACCAGATGCTGGAACAAATTGCCGAAGGCCATTCAGATAAAATCATCGCCCGCAACCTCGACGTGTCCGAGAATACGGTGAGGTTCCACCTTAAAAACCTGTTCAAGAAACTGGATGTCAAAAACCGGCGTCTGGCCGTTGTCGAAGCAAAGCGCCAGTTGCTTTTGAAATAAGCGCGTAAAACAACATGGCGAGAAGCAGGGAATCCAGCGCCGGCACGAAAGTCAGCGACATCTGCGCGCGGGCCAGGAAGAAACTGATCCCGGCAGACAAGCCCCATGTCAGCATGGCAACGGGGGAGACGCTCTTTACCGTCCGGGGCAGCCGAACCAAAAATTGGGATATATAAATTCCTGCGACCGGCGGGATGAAAATCCCCAGGAAAACCAGAAAACCGATCAGATGCGTCATAATACCGGACAGGGCGAACAGGCCGCCTATTGTACCAGCCACCACTGCCAGCCGTTTGCCGGTAAAAGCGGGTATCGCCTGGCTGAGGCCAAGGCAGCTAGAATAAAGATTGCTGACATTGGTGGTCCAGCTGGCAAAGATCATCATCACCAGCGCCGGAATGCCAAAGCCCACGGCAAACATGTTGTCGATCAGGCTGACCTGACCCGTCATCAACACGGGAAGGCCCGCAAGCACCAGCACAAGGCTTGAGGCAATGCCATATCCGCCCCCGGATGCGGTGACGACCTGGCCGGGACGACGGATAAACCGCGCGAGGTCCGGCACAATTGTAACGCCGACCATAAGGGCGCCGACAACCATTGAAACCATTTCCCCGAATGCCGCCGGCGCACCTGACGGTTCGGCGAACCAGATATCCCGGAAACTGTAATCCGAAGCGATAGCGACCACACCGCCCAGCAGAATGACAAACATCAGCGGCACGGTAAATTTGCTGAGCAGGTCCATCGCGCGAAAACCGTAGATGGTCGTCGACGTCATCAGCAGACATCCGGCAACGATACACAATTGTACCGGCAGATAAATCCCCGTCAGTTCGAGAAACGCCTTGGCAACCGCCTCGGCGAAAAAGGCGACGGTAACGCCAAACCACCCCAGCAGAGTGAGCGCGATGACAAAACTGATAATCCGGCTGCCGAGCGGTCCAAAGGAGGCGTCCAGAATTTGATAGGTGCTTTGCCTGCGGGTCACCGCAATATACATGGCCGCCATGCCGACAAGGGAAATAATCAGATCCCCGGTCAAAATAGCGGCCAGACCGGTCCGTGTGCCGACAGAGGACATTATGCTCGCGCCCACAAGAAAAGCCGGCAGGGTGATGGTCACTCCGACGATGATCATCGCCACATGCCAGCCGTCTACAAGCTGGTTCCGGGCAACGGTTATTTCCGCGCCATGGGCATCCAGCAGGTCACTCTCACTCATATGATTTTCCTGGAATCGAAAACCCCGGCATCTGGAAGGGATACCGGGGTTATTTGGGTCAGAAGCTTGCTGTCAGTTCAACACCGTAGGATCTCGGCAGGCTGTTGGAGCGGACGTAACCGGTCCCGACAAAACCGAAATCCTCGGCCTGGCGCTCGTCAAACAAGTTGTCGGCGAATGCCCCGATTGACCAGTTGTCGGTCTGGAACTTCAGGCGGACGTTCACATAGTCCTTTTCGCCCACTTCGTTGGTTGTTCCGGTGCCGTCCAGGATCAGATAGCTTCCCTGGCGCCGGTAATCGACACGGGCGTTGACGTCCCATTTGTCAGTGATCGGGCGTGAGTAGCTCGCTGACAGGTTTACCGAATAATCCGGGGTTCCCGGTGAACGACCTGCATCCTTGATTTTGGCATCGGTAATCCCGAGGCCACCGCTCAGTTCCAGGCCTTCGGCCACCAGGGCCACGAACTCCAGTTCACCGCCATTGATGTTGGATTCCGGAATGTTGGTGGTCTGACGGAACGGCGGCGTGTTGATCACCGTAGTCAGTTGCTGGTTGGAATAGTCGATATGGAAAATCGCCCCATTCAGGCGCACCCGACCACCGGCAAGCGTGGTTTTGAAACCGACTTCATAGTTTTTGGTGCTTTCCGGCGCCGTCAGGTTGCCGGTGTTGTAGAAACCGAAACGGAACCCTTCCGCATAAGTCACATAGGTCATGATATCGTCAGTCCAGCTATAGGCCAGCTGTACTTTGGGCTGCCACTTGTCATTAGTGGCCTCCTGGGTGAGATCGGCGGGGTCGCCGGACAGGGAGACAGGCGTTTCCAGCGTTGCATCGCTGTAGCGGGTGGTGTCAAAGCTGTCCTTGTCATACCGCAGGGCCGCCGTCAGCTCCAGTTTTTCGGTGATATCATAGTTGACCTGCCCGTAGACGCCCCAGGCCTCGTCATTTCGTACGTCGGGCATATAGGCGAACGACAGCAGATTGTCCTGGATGTCTCCGCCACCTGCCAGCACAGCCCCGATATCCAGCACGTTGACAATCTGGCGATCCAGGTAGGAAGCGCCAACCATCCAGCGCAGCCGCTGATCGGAATCCGAGGTAAAGCGGACATCCTGGGTAAAGCTTTCAATATTGTCTTCCAGATACTGATAGCCGTCAGCAAAGGGATCCCCGACCCCGCCCACGGGAAAGCCGAGGATGGAGAATGCCGGCGGCTTGTCAAAGCTGGTGGAGCCGAAGAGATTCTGGTTGATATCGCTATAGCCGGTCACGGAAGTAAGAGTACCGAGTTCGGTCTCCCAGTCGATCTTGGCGGAGAATTCCGTCATATCCCGGTTTTCCTCGCCAACGATACCGCGTGCCGGGCCGGGTGCGGCGGCAGTGTCGAATTCGTCAATCAGGTCGGCACTGGACACCAGTTCCTGGTCGGCGGCCCCCGCAGTGATGTCGGAGTAGGACCCGCGCAGATCAATGGTCAGATTGTCAAAGTCAAAAATCAGGCGGCCTTTGATAGAAGCCTGCTCTTCAAAATCCAGACCGACCCCGTCGGTACTCTCGATCAGGCCGTCAGTGTTGCGATAGTAACCGCCAATGCGGAACAGAACCTTGTCCTCTACAATCGGACCGGAAACGGCGCCGGACAGTTTCACATCATTGCCATTACCGTAGGACGCCTTGGCGGAATATTCCATGTCGTTGGTCGGCTTCTTGGTCACCACGTTGATGGCCCCGGCGATGGCGCCCGCACCATACAGCGCGCCCTGCGGTCCCTTCAGAACCTCGATCCGCTCCACATCGGTCAGGGCGCCCTGGTTGATGGCGTCGAGCGATCCGGCCTGCACCCCGTCAACCACGTAAGTCACCGGCGCCCAGCCCTGCTGACCGGTGGTGATACCGCGGATGGTCAGAAAGGTTACCCCGGCGCGGAAGGTCTCGCGAATGTTAATGTTCGGGGTCAGGTTGATGAAATCCTCGACCGTATCGATGCCGGCGTCTTCAATGGTCGCCGCACTGAAGGCGGTCACGGAATCCGGCACCGCCTGCAGATTTTCCTCCCTTTTACGGGACGTGACGACGATTTCATCCAGAACCATCGTGTCTGCACTTTCCTGTGCCGCAGTAACATTCGGCGCAATTAAAGTCATTGAAAGCGCCGTGGAGGCGATCAGTCCTTGAACAGTTTTATTCAGCATGGTGTATGCTCCCTTTTGGGTTTGATTGTTTATACTCATTTCAGTTCTTCAATGGGGGTAAATTCCGCATCCAGCCCGAACTTGTGCGGACCGAAGACTTCGAGCGCTTCCGGCGTGCGCATGATCGGGGCGGCGGATGTGCCGATTACCTTCAGTCGCTGTCCGTAGCGCAAATGTTCGACCGGCACCGGCTCTGCCGTTTCCCGGTCAATCATGCAGATCAGATCCGGTACAATGGCCCGGATTTCCCCGTTTTCCCGGGCGACAAGATGTTCATTCTGGAAGGTTACTTCCATCTTCCTGCCGGAGTTATCCAGCGCCTCGAGATGGCAGTGGCCGATGGCGAACCCGCGGGTGGTTTCCCGCTTCAGGTCGGTGACCTTGCCGTCGAACAGAACCTTGGCGTGATTGTAGTAGGGCGTCGTCCTGAGATAATCGATCAGGCGATCCACCGGATTTTCCTTCAGGCGTCCCTCGCGGATTGCCTGCCCGATGCCGAGCGCCAGCGACATGGTCCCATGCACGGCATAGTCCTTGACCTGCTTTCCGGTCAGCGGATAGGCGGAAATCATCACACTGAGCCCCATCTGGATCGCCACGGCGCGGACAAAGTCCTCTGCCCGCTTAGCATCATGGGTTTCCACCACAACGCTGTTAAGATGCTCATCGGTGATCACCAGCGGCGTCGCCGAACAGCCGTATACGCTGAAGGTGACCATCTGGATTTCCGGGAAAGCGCGCCCCATACCATCCGCATCGACAAGCGGAAGTCCCAGACGGGCCGCCGCCATGATCGGCAGGGTGGAATTTACACCGCCAATTTCTATGGGCATAATGGCGTCCGCCTTTCGCCCGAGCTTTTCTTCCAGCCGGTTGATGGCAAGATCCAGGTCTTCCCCGCTGCATCCTTTTTCCAGCAGCACCGGCGGCGAGCCCAGCATAGCCGCAGTCAGCACATTGGCGTCATCATCCAGTTCATCTGCTGTTATGACTTTTGGCGCGCCATACTGTTTGATCGCATTTTCAGCGAGAAGCCGACCGATATAGGGATCGCCTCCTCCGCCGGTACCCAGAAAAGCGGCGCCGCGGGCAAAGTCTTCCATGTCTTCGAGTCTGATTTCCATTGCCCGTTACTCCTTTTCCGCCTTTGCGGACGACTTGTTCAGAAATTCAAGGTCCAGTTCGCCCACCGCCTTGACGCGCAGGCGGACGGCGCCTCCCGGCACATAAGCCAGCGGCACCTCCTCGATATCCACAATTTCAACAGTTTCCCGCTCGGCACCGGCAGCGACTGCCTGTTCTGTGGCCTCCTCCCGTGCCCGGGCGATGGTGGCGTCCCGGCCAAGATTTTCATAGGAAAAGACTTTGTCGATTTCCCCGCCGATCTGGGCGATGGCCGCGCCGATCGCATTGGCCACGGATGCATTTTCAGGGATAATGGTATCGCTGGTCCCGGGAATATCCCGACTGATCAGTACGGAACCGCCCCCGACAAGGATCAAAGGCACCGGCTCGCCGCTGGTTTTCATCCGGTCCACCGCAGTTTCTACAATGCGATGGATTTCATCCACCGCCTTCGACACCAGACCGGCATCCAGCCCCCTGATGCCCGCCGGATCGCCCATCTCCGCATATCCCGCCGCCACGGCAATATCGCTGCTGGTCAGGGTGTCCCCGCCAAAAACCAGGCCTTCCTCGAGAAGGCGGTAGCCGACCGACTGAGGCCCGACCCGAACCGTTCCGTCATCTTCCTCACGCACCAGACTGCCGCCGCCCAGTCCGACCGCCAGGATGTCAGGCATACGAAAGTTTGTGCGCACCCCGCCGATATCGGCGGTCACGGATGATTCCCGCGGATACCCGTTGATCAGCATACCCACATCGGTCGTGGTGCCGCCGATATCCGCGACAATGGCGTTCTTGACCCCGGACAGATAGGCTGCGCCGCGCATGCTGTTGGTGGGGCCGGAGGCAAAAGTCATCACCGGATATTTCTCGACGAACTCTGCGTTCATCAGGGTGCCATCGTTCTGGCTGACATAGAAAGGCGCCTTGATGTTGAGTTTAACCAAGGCCTGGTGGAAAGACGCCACCACGTCGCGCGCCAGTTCGGCAAGCGACGCATTCATGATGGTGGCATTTTCCCGCTCCAGGATACCGATCCGGCCGATGGTGTGAGACAGGGAAAGGCTCACCTCCCCCATATGTTCTTTCAGGAGCTCTGCGGCCCGCTCTTCCATATCGCCGTTAACGGAGGAAAAGAGCGCCGTAATGGCTACAGTGCGAATGCCTTTTGACTTGAAGTCCTCGGCCGCAGCAATCACCGCCTCTTCATCCAGGGGCACATTCACCCGGCCATCGTATTGATAACCGCCCCGGATAAGCTTGATGTTGTCCCCGACCGTTTCGGCAATATCCTGCGGCCAGTCGAGCAAGGGCGGCAGCGCCTGGGCCGCCGGCAGGCAGATGCGCAGCACACCGACAGGCAGCAACTTTTTCCGCTCGACAAAGGCATTGGTAAAATGGGTCGTGCCGATCATCACGCAGTGGATTTGATCTGCGGATACTGTCGCATCTGCCATCACCTTGCTGATCGCAGCAATGATACCGTCTCCGACATCCAGAGTCGTCGGCATCTTGCACCAGGCGAGTACTTCCTTTCCTTTCAGAAGCACTGCATCTGTGTTGGTCCCCCCCACATCTACACCAATACGCATTGTGTCTGTTTCCTTCCTGAACTCGTTTTTTCTATTCTTTAAAAGACTTGCCCCTTACATCAACGGATCAAAAAGGTAGGTTTTATGATATTTTCGGTAGGTTCTATAAATTTGGCATTCGGAGTAATACCCACTATTTTATGTAGTAATTATACAACAAACACCATTTACCCCCTGCGGGAACCCGATACACGAATAGACGGATACTCCCTGTCGGAGAAAGAACAGTCTGGAAAACTCTGGAGTGTTTTTAGGAATGTTGGTGCGGCCGAGAGGCACTGGTACTTGCCTATAATTCAACAGGATAAAGGAAGAAGTGCGCAACTTTTGCGCATTTTTCGCTGCTCAAATTTTTATCCCTGCCGGTCACAAAAAAAAGTGCGGCCGAGGCCGCACCTGAAGTTGGAAGACTTTCCGGTTCCTAGAAGGAACGGGAGATAGAGACACCCCATTCTGCCGGACGACCGTAAACCGCGTTGCGGAAACCGAATGAGGGGACAGATTCCGAGCTGGTCACATAGACCTCGTCGGTAATATTTGTGCCGAATGCGGCAACCTGCCACAGTTCGCTGGCATCTTCCCAGGTCAGCCGGGCGTTCAGCAGTGTATAGGCATCCTGCTTGATCTCCGGCGTGTTAAAGGGATCGTTATAGAAACTGCCACGATGCATCAGATCGCCGCGTAGCGTCAGGCTGCCCATGTCACCCAGGTCAAAGCGATACTGGGCACCGGCATTGAGCGTCCATTTCGGGGCCTGGGGCAGCTTATTGTCGGAGGAGTAGCCGACAGACTCTGCCAGATAGGTGTATTTATTGTCCATATAACCGACACCAAGGTTAAGGTCCAGATTGGCAGTCGGACGGGCGACCACTTCCGCTTCCACTCCCCAGATTTCCACATCGCCGGCATTATCCACGGTCAGTAACAGGCCGCCTGTGTTGGGATTGACCGAGTTGGAGGACAGCTGCAGGTCATTATACTGACTGAAGAAAGTGGCCACATTCAGGGTCATCCGGTTGTCAAACAGCCGGGATTTGACGCCAAGCTCATACGCTGTCAGGTTTTCCTGACCATAGGGTTTGAATTCCAGCGGGTCCAGCGGACGCGGGTTCCAGCCGCCAGACTTGAAGCCCTTGGAGAAGGAAGCATAGAGCAGCACATCGTCATTGACGTGATAGTCAAGCCCCACCTTGGGAGTGAATTTGGACCAGCTCTGCTCGTCGGTTGTCGGCGGTGTGGCGATCTTGCCGGAATTGGGGAAGACGGAGTCGATGAAATAGACTTTCTTCTCCCAGGAATAGCGACCGCCAAGGGTCAGGCTCAACTGGTCGGTCAGGTCATAGGTCAGATGGGCAAAGGCCGCCCAGTTATCTGTGTCCAGCGCTGTAATCGGGTGAACATCCAGGTCAAACACAGTGTTATAGGGGTTTCCGGCACCGCCGGCACAGGGCGCCGGGAATGCCGCCGGACAAGTAAAGCCCGGCACCAGCGGAATAAGGGCCGCCGGCAATGCTTCCAGGGCATCAAAAAGACCGGAGCCCAGATAGGTGGTGTTGACGTCGTTAATATCCTCGTTGAAGTAATACCCCCCCAGCAGCCAGTTCAGCCGTCCGTCCATGGCGGTGCCGCTGAGCTGAATTTCCTGGCTGAACTGTTTCTGGTGCTGTTCCTCGTCGGTATGAACAATCGGGAACGGGGTGTAATCCATATCCACCTGGATGGTGGCATCCATCTCCCGGTAGCCGGTCACGGAGCGAACCGCCAGATTGTCCCCGGCCTGCCAGTCAACGGTCAGGGTGCCGCCCCAGGTATCGACGCTGTCCTGGGTCGGACCGGTGCCGTTGGACAGATAGGGGTCGCCCGTCACCCAGCGATCATCAAACAGGCTTCCGGCCGGAAGCCCGAGCTCCGCCGCCACCATGGCCGCAGCCACACCATTGTACAGGGCATAGAGACCGCTCGGATCATCAAAGGTCCCCAGCAGGGTTCCCGGAGTACCATTCTGGCGGATTTTGGTGCCGTCAAACGACAGATAGACTTCCACATCGTCAGAGGCGAGCCAGTTCAGGCCGGCCCGGAAAGTATCCAGATTGGTATCGCCCAGGTCGAGCCCGTCAGAGACCCGCTTGCTGTAACCATCCTGGTTTTTGGTCGCCGCCGCGATCTTGCCGTAGAGCTTGTCCTCGGCGATGGGGAAGTTGATATTTCCTTCCACATCAATACGGTTACGGCTGCCGGTAGTCGCCTTGATGCGTCCTTCCAGGTCGCCGCGCGGACGCGTGGTGGTCACATTGATGGCGCCGCCAATGGTGTTCTTGCCATAGAGCGTACCCTGCGGGCCGCGCAGAATTTCAACCCGCTCGATGTCGGCAAGATCAAGCATGCCGCCGACACTGCGCGCAACATAAACCCCATCCACATAGATACCTACACCGGGATCTGTCGGGAAGATAAAGTCATTCTGGCCCACACCGCGGATAAAGACGGCAGCGTTCGAGCTACCACCATCGCCACGGCCGTGGTTGATATCCACATTAGGCGTTACATTGGACAGGCTCTGCAGATTGACCAGCGACCTGGCCTCCATGCTGCTTGTGCTGAAGGCTGTGACCGAAATCGGCGTATCCTGCAGGCTTTCCGTCCGCTTCCGGGCAGTCACAGTAATTTCCTCGAGGGTCACAATCTCCTCATCTGCAGCGACGTCATCCTGCGCCACGGCATACTGTCCGACGCTCAACGCCACCAGTGCCGTTCCTAGAGCCAGCCGGGCCCTTCTGTTAAATGCGTTTCCTCGATATGTCTGTTTCATCATTGTCTCCTCTTATAATTTGTCTTCCCGAATTCGTTCCTGTCATCTGGACAAAAGAACTATGGTGCAGGACTTGGTATCCCCTGCCTTGTCGCCGCCCATGCAATGGGCCAGCGCTGTCCGGCAGTCCTCCACCTGCCGTTTTCCGGCTTCATGGCGCAATTGCGTCACAAGCTCCGAAATCTGTGCGACTCCGGTGGCCGCAATGGGGTGGCCGCGACTGAGCAGTCCGCCGGATACATTCACCGGCACCCGTCCGCCGAGTCCGGCCTGACCGCTTTCGACAAAGTGGCCGCCCTCTCCCGGCGCACAGAGCCCGAGCGCCTCGTAATGAAGAATTTCCGATATGCTGAAGGCGTCGTGACACTCGACGAGATCGATGTCTTCCGGCCCGATCCCGGCTTTGGCATAGGCTTTCTCGGCTGTCAGATAGTCGGTCTTCCAGCGGGCCAGATCCTGCTTCTCGTCGTAGATCCCCGAGGCAAGAACTACCGCCTCCACCTTGATGGTACGGTCAAACTCGGCGGCCACCCGGTCACTGGCCAGGATCAGGGCAGAGGCCCCGTCGGCGATGGGGCAGCATTGGGAGCGCGTCAATGGATCGGCAATCATGGGCGAGGCCAGCACCTGCTCCACCGTTTCCGGTTTGCGCAAGCGCGCACCGGGGTTTAGCGCAGCGTGCCCGCGATTTTTCACGGTCACGGCTGCAAGCTGCTCCATGGTGGTGCCATATTCATGCATATGGCGCTTGGCCCTGAGAGCAAAGGTTGCCGGCGTTACCATACCGAGCAGGGTATCCAGTTCCGTCGCCCCGCTGTTGATCAGACCAAAGCCCGGCACACACATTTTTTCTGCGCCCATCACAAGGGCAATATCGCATTCCCCCGCCTTTATCGCGTTGACCGCCAGATAGAAGGCCGTCGAGCCGGACGTGCAGGCATTCTCCACATTCACCACCGGGATCTCGTTAATCCCGGCGGCCGCCATGACATTCTGGCCGACCGTGGTATCGCCGAACAGGATCGGCGCCAGTGCATTGGCGAAATAACAGCTCTCGATCCTGTCCTTGGATATCCCGGCATCCTTGAGAGCCCCGATCAGCGCCTCCATACCAAGTGAAACGATCGATCGTTCTAGATGCTGCTCAAAAGAAGTCGTAGATGTCCCGATTACATAAACCATGTGATTACTCCCCGTGTCCGATGACGCTGAAACAGGGTCTGAGGCAGGGTTCCTTGGCGAGATTGACGCCGAGCGGCAGAATTTTCAGGGATACCGGGCTACCGATTTTAGCCCGATCCGCAGTCGCGGGATCGATCAGGGCGAAAATCCGCAGCGGCGTTTCCTCAAGGTCGACCCAGGCGACGGTATAGGGCTGCGGCAGTCCCATCGGCGGCTTGGTCCGCACAGAAGTGACACTCTGAATAGCACCCTGCGATCCGATTTTCCTGCGCTCCATTTTTTGCAGACACTGCGGACAGTAATCCTGGAAAGGATAATGAAAATGGCCGCAGGCAGGGCAATGACCGCCCAGCAACTGGGGATTTACATCGTTGGTAAACACACCTTCCATGACCGGCGGCAGATTATGTTGTTCGGTCATGCCACTTTCTCCCTTTCCCGGTCATATGTATCAGCTGTCACGCCCTCATCACGCAGACGGAACTTCTGCACCCGTTCGGTGGGGGTCTTGGGCAACTTGTCCATAAACCTCACATAACGCGGCACCATGAAATACGCCATCTGTTCCTCACAGTAGGAAACCAGCTCTTCTGCAGTCAGTGATTGACCCGGTTTCAGAACCACGCAAACCATGACTTCGTCTTCTCCGAGTTCTGATTTGGCCGCAATGGCCGCGGATTCCATCACCTTTTCATGACTGTTGATGGTACGCTCCACTTCAAAGGAGGAAATATTCTCCCCCCGCCGCCGGAGCGCATCCTTCTTGCGATCCACGAAATAATAGTAGCCGTCTTCGTCCCGCTGCAGATAATCCCCGGTATGGAACCACAGATCCTGCCAGGCTTCGACGGTCTTTTCCGGCATCCTGTAATATTCCAGCATCATGGCGTGGGAATGGAGCGGCCGGATCAGGAGCTCGCCCGGTTCATCGGGCCCCACTTCGTTACCGTCATCGTCCACCAGCTTGACCTGGTAACCAGGATTGACTGTGCCACAACTGCCGGGCCTGCGATCCTTGAGACTGGTGTTGAGCGGCGCGCCGATCTCGCTCATGCCGTAGCCTTCGACAAGCTTGACATTAAAGCGTTTTTCAAACTCCTCGAACACCTGCTTGTTGGCCCCTGCCCCGACCAGAACCCGAAGCGGGTTGTCCGCATCATCCGGCCGCGGGTCCGCCTTGAGCAGGATCGCAAGAATGCCGCCGATATAGTTGAATTCGGTGCAGCCATACTTCCGCACATCATCCCAGAAAGCACTGGCGGAAAAACGGTTCTTCAGCACCATACTGGCGCCGCTAATCAGGGCCGGCATGGTGGACAGGGTCTGGGCATTGCCGTGAAACAGCGGCAGGGCGTTATACAGCCGATCTTGGGAAGTATACTCCCCCATACCGCAGATAATTTCCGCCATGACAAGCTGGTAATTATGCGGCACCACCGCCCCCTTGGACGGGCCTGTGGTACCGGAGGTAAACATCATAGCGCAGGGATCAGACGGCAGGACAAGCGGCGCATCGAACGTCCCGTCATTGTCGACCAGCCGATCATAGTCCTGCACATTATCGCCGAGGTCGCCTACCGGGCCGCCGAGGACAATTACCTTTTTTACGGTCTCGAGCTCCCCGAGCACCGGGCGCAGTTGATCGGCAAAACAGGCTTCCATGATGATCGCTTCGCAATCCGCCTGGTTGATCATATAGGACAATAGCTGACCCTTGTGCGCAGTATTGACCGGCACCTCGACAGCCCCCAGCTTGCACAGGCCAAACCAGCTGAACAGAAACTCCGGCCGGTTGGTCATCATGATGGCGACCTTCGTGTTCTTTCCGATGCCCAGCCCGGACAGCCCCGCCGCAACCCGGTCAGCGGCAGCGTTGATCTCCCCGTAAGTCCAGCTGTCGTCCTCGAAGAAGAGAAAGCTTTCCCCTTCCCGTTCCCGGGCAAGCTGTTCGACAACACCATGAACGGTGCGATGTTCAAACTCGATCGTCATGGGTCAGCTTGCCAGCTTCTGCAGGACCGGTTTTGCTTCGGTCATTGTCGTATTCGGGATTGGATAGTCGCCGTAATATTTCAGGATATGCTGCGGCGGAGCCTGTTTAGACCATTCAGTCATAAAGTCATCATAACTCTTGCCGCCCCTGATCCGGTTTCGGCGCACCTCATCCCGGGCTTTCCGGGTACCGTCCTCATCGAGACGCAGGCTCTCTTCATCATAAACCACATGATAAACATTGCGGGCCGCCCAGTGGGACACCAGGCCGTCAGCCAGATCCTTCAGCACGCCTTCCGGTTCACGCTCCAGCACATCGCCATACCCGGCGCCCCCACCGGCATAGGCATACATGGTGTCGCCGTCAAAGGCCGGCTCGACCACCATGCTGATATTATCATGCTCCATGGCGCCCTCTTCCGGATTACCGTCCTCAAAAATATCGGCAAGGCTGTGCGGCAAACGCTGGTCGCTGTGGGACAACAACTCCTTGAAGTTGCTGCCCTTGACCTTGCGCAGGAACAGGGTCGGCAGGCCGTAGCCGCCAAACAGCCCCTGGGTGGTCGGGAACTTGGAACCACCGCCATGGGACCCCAGCATGAAATTCTGGGTATCATGAACGATCAGGCCATAGCCCACGCCGGCGCCGCCACGGAATTTCCCGTGGCCGTAGCTGTTGTTGAAATAATTGCGGAAGCTGTACATGATCGGATTGCCTGCCTCGGTGGTTTCCACATCGGAACAGTCCGCCATGGTGGCAAAGAAGGCGCCGGCGGCATTCACCCCGTCCATATCGAAGCGCGCGCCGCAGCCAGTGGCGTTGATTTCCGGCGTGATGTCAGCCACCGGCTCACCAAACTGGTTAAGCCCGGCGAACATGGGAATGGAGAAGCCGCTGAACCAGCAGGCCACCGACCGGGACGGATCGGATGAATAGGTCATACGAGCGCCGCACTGGAACATGCCGTGGGTAAAGGTGATCTGCACCAGCGGCGCGATCGAGGTCGCCACATCGCCCTTGGCATTGATGAAGCTGTTATCCGGAAACTCCCAGTCAATGGCTTCCAGCAGACCATTGTTCGAGGGTAAATCATGGAACAGCCAGCCGCAGAAATACACCATCGAGAGACCGATAATGCCCTGGAAATAACTGTTGGCGGGCGTATCCGGCACCAGCGGCGAGCTGTGTTCCAGATTCATGGTAATCTTGTCGCCCTTCTTGATGATGGTCAGATCAACCTTGAGAAGGCCGTTTTCCTCCCCCAGCGTATCCAGAAAACGGGGCTGGCGATAGATACCGTCATTGAGCTTGGCGACCTTTTTCTTTGCCGCCTCACCGGTCACCGCCAGCACCTTGCGCAGGGAACCGAGGAAAAAGTCGACCCCCTTTTCCTCAACCACTTCCAGGATACGGCGCTGGGCGATACGGGTTGCCGCCAGGCGTGCCTTGATGTCGAGGATCATGGTGCGGGGGTCGCGGTTCATGGCCGCGAACATGTTGAGCAGATCTTCCTTGAGCTGATAATTCTCGCCAATCTTGATCGGCGGACAGAGCAGGCCCTCATCATACTTGCTTTTGGCAGCCGTCACCGTTCCACCGGGTTCCGAGCCGCCGCATTCACCGGTATGCACCGCGGCGCCGACAAAACACAGCAATTTTCCCTCATGGAAGACCGGTACAGCCAGTCCCATGTCAGCGTTATGCACACCGCCATAAAAGGGATCGTTATAGAAGAAACTGTCTCCGTCGCTGACACCAACAGAGGGCTCCTTAACCCAGTGCTTGACGATATATTTCAGCGGCAGCTGGCCAAGAACGGCATGGTGATAAATCCCCGTGGCACAAATGGACAGGTCGCCCTGTGCGGTAAAGATTCCAAAAGCTACATCACCAAAACGCATGGCGCTGGAAGCCCCGAGACGCATGGTGTTTTCCTTGCCCTCCAAGCCGATCATATGCATCTTGTGTTTGAAAATCTCAAACTCCACATCGTCGATTTGGTTCTGGGCGGCGGCTTCCTCAGCCGTCATCGGCTCAGGGCGAAGGTGATGCACGATTTCCGTGTCGCGTCCGTATGACATTGATAGCATTGTAATTCTCCCTGATATTTTAAGAAACTTGTTCCATGACGCAGTTACGCCAGGCGTCCATACTGAAGCGCCAGCCCGGGGCGACCACATAGGTGGTTTCCGGCGATTCAATAATGACCGGTCCCATGATCTCGTTACCCGGCATCAGGCCGGCATAGTCATAAACCGGAGTTTCGACAAAGCCGTCCTCCGGCGACCAGTAGACCGGCCGTTTTTCGGTTAATGCCCCTGCATCAGGCTCCGGACTCGCCATCTCACCCGGCGCAATGGGGTTGTCCGTTGGTTTGACGGCTGCGGTCAGTGCAAAATTTTCCACATTGATGCCGCCGGACGGAAAAGTGGCTTCCGGTGAGTAGATCTCGCCATACTGGCGGGTGAATTCCTCACAGATCGCCTGTACGTCATCAACGCTTGTGAGTTCGATCTTGTCGGTCCGCACCTTGGTCATGTTATACTGGCTGCCGTAGCGCATGTTCAGTTCCAGCTGGAATTCCATCTGGCTCTCACCATAGCCCTCCAGTTTCAGGTCCCGGGTCGCCAGATCCTTGAGTTCCCGGGTCACACTGTTGAAAGCATCAAGATCAGACAAGTAGGACTGTGTGCCCCAGTTGAACAGTTTCAGGGACCGGGACTTGTCCCAGATTTCCTTGATCTGCATGGTGGAGGCGCCATACGCCCCGAACACGGAGGATTGACGCGGCGCAATGATCTTTTTCGCCCCGATATAAGGTCCGAACCCACAGGCGTGCGCCCCGCCGGCGCCACCACAGGCCAGCACCACAAAAGTGCGCGGGTCATGCCCCTTGAGGGCCACCTCGTTGAACACTTCCTGTCCCATACGGGCATCCACAAGGGTGCGAATACGCCAGGCGGCTTCCTCGACGGAAATGCCGAGCGGGCCGGCGATCTTTTCCTGAATGGCCTCACGGGCAAGATCCACATCCAGGAACATTTCCCCGCCGAGATAATTGTCCGGATTATACAGTCCCAGTACCAGATCGGCGTCGGTCACCGTCGGCTCGGTGCCGCCCTGATCGTAACAGACCGGTCCGGGCATGGAGCCGGCGGACTGCGGGCCGATTTCCAGGGCGTTGTCCATCAGTTCGTTGATCCAGGCGATGGAGCCGCCACCGGCGCCGATGGATTTGACCTCAATGGCCGGAATATTGGTCCGCCAGCGGTCGATCACCGGAATGAAGTCATGGGCCTTGATTTCGCCATCCTCAATCAGGCCGATGTCAAAGGAGGTGCCGCCCATGTCGGTAAAGACGATATTTTCATCCCCGGACATCTGGCCCAATACAGCTGAGCCGTGCAGCCCGGCGACCGGACCCGCATTGTGAGTGAGCACCGCCCGGGTACGGGAGGCTTTCTTGGTACCGCCGGTGTTGTGCACCAGGGTCAGCGGCTTCTTGTAGCCACCGTCGCGCAGTTCATTACCGAGCTTGTTCAGCTCATCGGCCATCACCCCGTGGATATAACCGTTCACGACCGTGGTCATGGTGCGGGTATATTCCCCGGCGGTCGGTGAGATATCGGAGGACAGGATCACGGGCATGGAGCCGAGGTAGTCCTCGGGATATTCCTCCTCAATCACTTCCTTGATCAACCGTTCATGTTCCGGATTGACGAAGGACCACAGCAAGGAGACCACAAACCCCTGAGCGCCGCGATCCACCAGCAGCTGAAGTTTTTCCAGAATTTCTTCTTTCTTCAGCGGGGCAATCACTTTGCCGGCATAGTCAATACGTTCGCGAACACCGACCACCATATCGTGCTTGATCAGCGGCTCCGGCTTCTGGATCCGGGCCTGATCACGGCCTTCCTGCCAGCCGAGGCCATCGGCCCAGCTGCGGGCACGCCCGACATAGATGGTGTCTTCAAATCCAGCCGTGGTGATCAGCCCGAGTTTCGGCCCGGTGCGTTCGATCAAAGCATTGGTACCGACCGTGGTGGAATAGCGCACGGAATTCACATCGCTGAGAAAGTCACCAATCTTCAGTCTTTGCTGGCGCGCCAACAGGCCCATGCCTTTCATGAAGCCGACAGACAAATCGTAATGCGTCGTCGGTGTTTTGCAGGTATGGGCTTCGCCGTCCCTGCTGATACAGAAAAAGTCTGTAAAGGTCCCCCCGACGTCTATCCCGACGCTGTATTTCCCTGAGTCTGAAACCATTTTATCCATTGTATGTTCCCGATATTTTATCCGTTGAGATCACCGACCAGGGCCAATACGGCCTCCAGATCCGTCTCCGGAGTAAGTTCATTCATTGCGGTATAGAGATAGTTCACATCACCCAGCTGACTGGCGTATTCTCCGGCCAGCTCTCGCGCCCGGTCCGTCTGCTCGAAGGGCAGCGGCACACCGATCCCCTGCACATCAAACGCCAGATCCCTGACGGCATCGACCTCCGGCGCGTTGCCATCCCTGTCCGCGCCGAGCAGGATGAACGGCACTTTCAGCTTTGCCAGCGACGGCAGATCGGCGCTGTCATAGCCTTCGACAAAAATGCCGACCGGCACACTGAAATAGGACGCCATGTTCTTGAGCGTATTAAAGGCCTTGCGTTGGGGCGTTCCCATCCCTCCCTCGAACAGAGCTGCTCCTTCCCGGAACAGCAGCAGATCGGGACGGGACTTGCAGAAAGCTTCCGCCATGGACACCGTCACTTGTTTCAGGTCGGCCAAATGATCAGGAAAGCCGTCACCATGGATCGCCTGCGCCAGCGACAACGGTCCGGCCATGGCAGCAATGCAGCCGATATGCTCCTGTTCCGTCTGCACCAGGCGGCTGAAGGCCTCCACAGCTATTCCAAAACCTGTTCCTTCCAGCGGATCGTCCTTTACCGCCGCTGCGGCGGCAAGCGCGGGATCAAACCCCAGGATCAGACCACTGAGCCCGAGCAGGCGCGTGGCCTTGACCAGGCTGCTGCCCCATAGGGCCGGATCGGCGGTCATATCGCTGTAACTCAGACCGCCGACCCGGGCTGCCAAAAGTTCGGCAGCAGAAAGAAGGGCTCTTCCATCCGACACCTGCCCGGCCAGAAAGGCTGACAGATAAGCTTTTGTCATCATCTCACCTTTCGTTTGCGTATTTGGCTTTCAGGGCGTCGATATCCAGCTCGATCTCGTGAGTGAGCGGATGTCCCGGCGGAAGATATTCGTTTTCCAGCATGGTCCCGCAACTGGGGCAGTAGAACTCGACCAGCCGGCAATAGTCAGGATCAGGCATGAAGCTGTAAGTCGCATCGTCGGTCATGGGAGGATGTACTTCCTTCATGTCCCGCTCGGCGACCAAACAGCCTTTTTTGTAATTGTCCCGCGCGGCATAAAGTTCGTGACCGCAGCGGTTGCAACACCATTGCTCCTTCTCCAGATCAATATCGAGGCATTCCGTGATACGTATCTTGTCCATTTCAAACCTCCTCGAGAATAGCGTTGTTGAATTTGTCGACCGTCATTTTCCAGCCTTCCGGGACCAGGATGGTGGTCTTTTCGGATTCCACCAGCCCCGGACCGGCAATGACGGCATCGCGCCCAAGCCGGTCCCGGTCGTAGATCGGGCAGTCCACATAGTCGCCGGATTGACCGGAATAAAGCTGGCGTTTCGACTTGACCGCAGCTTCCACATCGTTGGCAATCTCCGGCAATTCCGGCAGCCGGTAGTGCGGCACTTCCGCCTGGGCCATCAGAGCGACAGTGGTCAGTTCAATGTCGCCGTCAACTGAAATCCCGTCATCCTGCAACGCCTGGATTGCCCGGGTAATGACGTCGTCAAAACCAGCAGCATCCTTGTAAAATCCTGCCTCTACGGCAATCATGGTTTCCCTGTCGCCGCCAGCCGGCCGAACAAAAAGCTGCAGTTCGGTAGAGAGTTCGCTTTCATCGAAGCCCTCACCGCGCATATCCTTTACCGCCTCCTGCCACATGGCCTCCACAGCCCGGTCAATTGTCTCTCCGGCCGCGTCAGGCGACAAGGTCACACCAGCGCGCCGGTAGTAGAGATGCCCCGCATCCATCAGCGAAGATGAATAAGCGGAAGATACCGCCGAGAAAGGCGTCATAATGATCTTCCTGACAGATGAAGCCGCCGCAATGTCACAGGCATGAAGCCCACCGGCGCCGCCATAGGCCACCACGACCGGCTCCACGCCGTCGTCGAAATTTTCAGCCACTTTGGAGATGGCCGCCCCCATGGCCCGGTCGACAGTCTGCTTGATCCGCCAGGCGGCTTCTTCAACTGAAATTCCCAATGGCTCAGCAATAGTACGGCCGATGACGTCACGGGCCTTTACCACATCCAGTTTCATGGAACCGCCGAGGAAAAAGTCAGGGTCCAGCACGCCCAGTATCAGGTTGGCGTCGGTCACGGTCGGTTTGGAACCACCGAGATTGAAACAGGCTGGTCCCGGCAGAGCGCCAGCAGACTGCGGCCCCACTTTCAGTTCACCGTCTTCAATATGGGCAATGGAGCCGCCGCCGGTCCCCAGCGCCAGGATGGACATCATCGGCAGGTTACAGGGAAACCCCTCCACATCGGGCTCCAGGGCGTAACTGGCCTGGCCGTCTTTTACATAACCGATATCAAATGACGTGCCGCCCATATCGGTGGAAATCAGGTTGTTAATGCCATAGAGCGCACCGATTTCACGAGCGCCAAGCAGACCGGCCGCCGGTCCGGAGTTATAGGTATTGATGGCGCGGGTCTTTGCAACACGGGCGACCGAAGCATTGTTATGCCCGATAAACAGGGTCTTGCGATAATGCCGCTGACGCAGGTCCTCACCCGCCTTGTACAGCAGGCGCGCCAGTTTGGAATGGATATAGGCGTTGAGCACGGCGCTGTTCAGGCGCTCTGTCTTCCCGGCCCGGGTTGAAATGTCGGAGGACAGGAAAACAGAAACGGAGCCCAGGTAGTCGCGAGGATACTCGCGCTTGATCACCTTGCGTACCAGCTGTTCATTAGCCGGGTTCAGTTCGCTGTTGGCGAAGGAGACCACCAGTCCGCGCGCCCCCCGGTCAATCAGGGCCTGGGCCGCCATCAGGATTTCTCCGTCGCGCGGGGCCTTGACCACATTGCCGGCGGCATCCGTTTCTTCTGTCAGGGACAGCACCATGTCGGGCGCCACCAGCGGGGATTTTCCCTCCGCATCCTCTGTCGGCGCCAGCTCTTCCATGCCGCCGGAGACGATCAGGCCGATCTTGGCCCCGTCCCGCTGGATGATGGAGTTGGTGCCGATGGTGTTGGAAAAACGGATGATATCCGTATCATACAGCAGGTCTTCGGTGGACACGCCATAGGCCTTCGCCCCGGCCGCGATACACTCCAGAAAGCAGATCGTCAGATCATGCGGCGTTGTCGGTACTTTGACCGTTCTTGCATCCCCGTCCCGAACCAGAAATCCGTCCGTGAAGGTACCGCCGGTATCAATATCTATTGTATACCCCATGAGTACTCCCATTAAATCCACAATGCTCCCGCTTGCGGGCGCACTGCGCCAAGTGTTACCGTCAGGATCCGCACATGCCGTGCATGACGAACCTGATTATCTCTTCATGAATCTCTTCTTTGCTCAGGCCGCCTTCCGGGTCGTACCAGCGCAGGTACCAGTTGATTGTGCCGAGCATGTTGAATGCCAGTATCTTGGGATGTTTGGTCTTGATCACACCGTGTGACTGCAAAAGACGAAGCTGTTCAACATAGATATCCAGGATTTCCTTCTGGATACGCCGGTTGATTTCCTTCCCTTGCGGAGAAAGCCGTTCTTCATCGATGAAAAAGATTTTGGATTCCCGCTGGTGAAGCGTTGATGCCGCCAGATGGGTCCGGAGCATCCGCTCGAACCGTTCCAGAGGCTCACCGTCGCCATGGGCCACGGCACGCAGCTTTTCCGGAAGTCCCTTTACGGAATATTCCAGGATCGCCAGCCACAATTCTTCTTTATTCTCGAAATAGTGATAGACGTTGGACACGCTCCGGTTAATTGCCTTGGCAATGTCGCGGATGGATGTCCCCACATATCCCCGTTCGGAGAATAAGTCGATAGCCGTTTCCAAAAGCTCATCCCTACGTTTTGTATTTTCTGACATTTTCATGCTCTCCCCTGAAGTTCACTCAAACTGGAACCTTACGCTTTTCTCTTTGGTCAGAGCAAATAAAAAATAACGAACGTTCGACATGATTAGATCGATCGTTCTAGTTAATTGAACATGAAATTCTACGCCTGTCAACAGAAAAATAGATCGATCGTTCTAGTTGATTTTTGTTTATTTTTTCCTTTTGTTTTCAAGGTTTTGAAAAAATTACCTGAAAATATTTATTCTTGCATAAAGAATTTTTTTTCACTATGTTTCATACATTATTGGAACGACTGTTCTATTTTAATCAAAAACTGATAATGCAAAATTTCACTTATTTTTCCGGGAGATAATGAAACTAATGGCTTCTCCAGAATCACGCTTCCTGACCTGCCAGGAAAGAAACATTCATTTTATGGAATGGGGCGACTCCAGTCGCGATACCGTCGTCATCTGGCACGGGGTCACCGGCACCTGCGAAGATCACCGGGAGCTGGCCGCCCGCCTGTCGGATACCTATCACGTCATCTGTCCGGATTCGCTGTGTTGCGGCTTGTCCGACTGGGCCAAGGAAGACCGCGACACCAGCCTCGGCTTTTATGCCGATGTCGCCGAAGACCTGTTCCGGCAGCTCGGTAAATCCTCTCTGCGCTGGATCGGCTCGTCGAAAGGCGGCGGGCTAGGCATTGTCCTTGCGGCGCGTGACAACGGTCTCGAAATCAGCCATCTCGTCCTGAATGACGTGGGTGTGGGACTTGATGAAAATTTCCGCAAGGCCTTGGCCAAAGGGCTCTCCTCCCCTCCCGTTTTTGACAGGTTCCAGGAGTTCGCTGGCAAAGTCCGCAATTTCCTGAGCAAAATGGGTCTTGAACTCACCGAACAGAAATGGCACGACCTGATCCGTAGTTATGCACGCCGGACCGACGACGGCCGGTTTACCTATCATTACGACCCCCGGCTGGCTGTCCAGTTCGCCGAACACCCCGAGGATTTCGATCTCTGGAATTATTACGACCAGGTCGCCGCGAAAACCATTCTGATCCGCGGCGCCCATTCCATCGTGCCTGATGAGGAAGCGCGCATGATGGCGGAACGGGGACCGAAATGTAGCCTGCTTGATAGAACCGGAGGTCATGTCAGCCTGATGGACAAACTTGTAGAACAGGATGTCATTCTCGAATTTTTGAAAAACTGAAGGAGTTGAAAATATGGGACGCGTAGACGGGAAAATATGCCTTGTCACCGGCGGAGCCAATGGCCTCGGCGAAGCAATGGTCCGCCTGCTGGCAGAAGAAGGGGCCACGGTCTTCCTGACCGACATTGATGAAGTCGGTGGCGAAAAACTGGCCACTGAATTGACCCTGGAAGGCAGGACTGCCCTGTTCATGAGGCATGATGTCACCGACGAAGCAGAATGGAACAAGGTCTTTGACACCCTGCTCGATAAATTTGGCAGGCTGGACGTGCTGGTCAACAATGCCGGCGGCGGCACCTATAACGATCTGGAAACGCTGTCGCTGGAAGACTGGCGCAAGATCATTTCCCTCAACATGGACAGTACCTTCCTCGGCACCCAGAAGGCGGTGAAAAGCATGAAGGAAACCGGTGGCGGCTCGATCATCAACCTGTCGTCCGTCGGCGGCCTGGTCGGCTCCCCCAATCTGGTGGCCTATTCCGCAGCCAAGGCCGGGGTCAAATTGTTCAGCAAGAGTGCGGCCGTTCATTGTGGTCAGAAGGGCTACAACATCCGCATCAATACCGTGCACCCCGGACTGATCAAAACAGCCTCCGGCATGGAGATGGCGGAAAAAGCCACTGGTATGACCGCGGCAGAAGCAGAAGCCGCCTTTTCCGCCCTGCATCCCATCGGTCGCATCGGCAATCCCTATGAAATCGCTACGGCTGTGCTCTATCTGGCCAGCGACGAATCCAGTTTCGCCACCGGCGCGGAATTCGTCATCGACGGCGGCTATACTGCGATCTAAAAATAAAAAAAGGAGAGAAACCAGTTTGTCGAGTTTGCTGATTTCTCTCCCAGTCTACAGACATATCATCACTGCTTTTGGGGAGATATTACCTGATCAGACCGTCGCCGGGGGCTGGTGCACCCTGATCTCCGGCAACGGGCCGTCAAAAAGCTCCAGATCCACAAGGCAGCTCTGGGCCACCGGCCCCTGGGACAGTTTCGAGGTTCCCGCATCACGAGTCAGAATATTGGGGTTGCCGTGAACATCCATGGCCCCCACCTGCCCCGGTGTTTCAGGATCGTACCAGGCCCCGGTCGGGATGATCACAACCCTTTCCTGCACATCCTCGGTGACCAGCGCACCGGCAAGGCAACTTCCCCTGTCGTTATAAACCCGGACGATGTCGCCGCTCCGGATATTCCGGGCTGCAGCATCCACAGGGTTGATCCAGACCGGGGCGCGCCCCTTGATCTTGATATCCCGGCTGTTGACCGCAAAATCAAGCTGACTGTGCAGCTTGTCTTTAGGCTGATTGGTAAGCAGATGACAGGGATACTTGCGGGTCATGTCCGAGCCCAGCCATTCCTGCGGTTCAATCCACATGGGATGGGGCGGGCAATCATCATAACCAAAGGAAGCGATGGTTTCCGAATAAATCTCGATCTTGCCGGAGGGTGTCGCCAAGGGATGCTTATCCGGGTCCGCTCGGAAGGCGGCAAACAGCACGGAAGGATTCTCAAAAGCCGGCAGATCACATGACCCCTGCTCCCAGAACGCCTCAAAACCAGGCATGTTTACACCTACGGCTGCGGCGCTTTCCACAGTCCGGTCATAAAACCATCTGAGCCAGGCGTCTTCATCCCGTCCTTCGGTGAAACGTTCCCTGAAGCCCAGCCGGTCCGCAAGATCGGCAAAGATATCATATTCGTTCCGCGACTGGGCGACGGGATCAATCACCTTCTGCATCGCCTGCAATGACCAGTCACAATGACCAAGAGTAAAATCATTGCGCTCCAATGTGGATGTACATGGCAGGACAATATCAGAATGACGCGCAGTCGATGTCCACCAGGGCTCATGCACGATTATGGTTTCCGGCCGGCGCCATGCCTCAAGTAGCCGATTCAGGTCCTGGTGATGATGGAACGGGTTGCCGCCGCACCAATAGACCAGCCGGGTATCCGGGAAAGTCAGCGCCTTCCCGTCATAATCGCACCGTCCGCCGGGGTTGAGCAGAAGGTCGGCAATACGCGACACCGGAAAGACTTCCCGCACCGGGTTCTCCGGCACCGGCAGGGCGGCGGGGCGGATCGGATGATCCCAACGGGTGCCGATACCTTCCGCCGCAGCATGGCCGAAACCAAAACCCGCGCCGGGCAGACCGATCTGGCCGAGCATGGCAGCCAGAACAATCAGCATCCAGTATGGCTGCTCACCATGTTCTGCGCGCTGCATGGACCAGCTTGCGGTAATCAGCGTCCGGCTTGACGCCATACGCCGGGCGAGTTTTATGATCTGTCCCGCCGGAACCCCGGAAATCCCGGACGCCCATTCCGCGGTTTTGGCTTCCCCGTCCTCGACACCGAGAAGATAGTCCCTGAACCTGTCAAACCCGACGCAATGGGAGTAGACAAAACTGCTGTCATAAAGCCCCTCCACCAGCAAGGTATGGGCCAGGCCAAGCATGACCGCTGTGTCGGTGGTCGGTCTCAATTGCACCCATTCCGCATCGAGAAACTCTGCCATGTCGTCACGGTTTGGCCCGACATAGACGAACTCCACACCGGCATCCTTGCATTTTTTCTGGGCGCCCCTGACTTCATGGCGGCTGACGCCGCCCGCGTTGACCTGAGAATTTTTCAGGGGCCAGCCACCAAATGCAACCACCAGCTCACCGTGCCCGGCAACATTGTCGACCGTCGTGCCGGCGAACAGCACCTCGTAAAAGGAGCCGACGATATGGGGCACCACCACCTCCGCAGCGGCAAAGGAATAGGTGTTAACAGTATTGGTATGACCGCCAAACATGTTGAGAAACCGGCGCATCTGGCTCTGGGCGTGATGAAACCTGCCCGCACTCGCCCAGCCGTAAGCACCGGCAAAGATGGAGGCATTGCCATGATCCTCCCGGACCCGGATTAGTTCGCCTGCCACCAGGTCAAGGGCCCGTTCCCAGGAAACGGGAATAAAGGCATCTTTCCCGCGGCCCTCGCGGTAATGATCCCTGGTATCCCTGAGCCACCCTTCCCGGACCATGGGTTGAGCGATCCGGACCCTGTGTCCGCAGGACTCCGCCAGTGACCGGCCGATGGCGGAAGGGTCCGGATCATATGATGCAGGTTCCACATGGCTGATCCTGCCGTCCTCGACCCCAATCCTGTAAGCGCCCCAGTGCGTAGCCGTCTGATAGGTTTTCACATCCAGATCCTCTGATAATTATAGGTAACACGGGAAGAGACGCCGGGAAACCGGCACCTCTCCCTTTTTGATCCCCCCCCCCGGGGCTCAGAAGCTCCGGGATACGGACAGGCCCCATTCGGCAGGGCGGCCATAAACCGCATTACGGAACCCGAAGGACGGCACATTTTCCGCCGATGTGATATATTTCTCATCGGTGATGTTGGTACCGAATACGGCAACCTGCCAGTTTTCCCCTTCATCCCGCCAGGTCAGCCGGGCATTGACCAGCACATAACCGTCCTGGGCAATTTCCGGGGTATTCTGCGGGTTGTGGAAGAACTTGCTGCGATAATTGAGATCGCCGCGCAGGGTCAGGGATCCCATCCCGTCACCCAGCGGGATTTCATATTCCGCTCCGGCGTTGATCATCCATTTCGAAGACAGCGGCAATTCATTATCCTTGGAATAGCCCACGGAATCCGCCAGATAGGTATATTTGTTGTCCAGATATCCGAGACCCAGGTTCAGGTTCAGTTCCGGCGTTGGACGGGCAACGATTTCCGCCTCGATCCCCCAGATATCCACATCACCGGCGTTGGCCACGGTCAACAACAGACTGCCGTTGGCCGGATTGACCGAGTTGATGGACAGCTGCAGGTCATTGTACTGGCTATAGAAACCGGCCACGTTCAGGGTCATGCGGTTGTCAAGCAGCCGGGATTTCACCCCCATTTCATAGGCGGTCAGGTTTTCCTGTCCATAGGGTTTGAATTCCAGCGGGTCCAGCGGACGCGGGTTCCAGCCGCCAGACTTGAAGCCCTTGGAGAAGGAAGCATAGAGCAGCACATCGTCATTGACGTGATAGTCAAGCCCCACCTTGGGTGTAAATTTGGACCAGGTCTGCTTGTCCGTGGTCGGCGGGTTGGCGATCCTGCCGGAATTGGGATAATAGGAGTCGATGAAATAAACCTTTTTCTCATAGGAATAGCGACCGCCGAGAGTCAGGCTGAGCTTGCTGGTCAGATCATAAGTCAAATGCAGGAAAGCGGCCCAGTTGTCCGTATCCAGAGAGGTGGTCGGATGCACGTCGAGATCGAACAATGTGTTATAGGGATTACCCACCCCGCCGGCGCAGGGAGCCGGAAAAGCTGCCGGACAGGTGACACCCGCCGCCAGAGGAATAAGGGCCGCCGGCAGGGCTTCGAGCGCATCAAAAAGTCCTGACGTCATATAGGTCTGGTTAACATCATTCGCCTGTTCATTGAAATAATAGCCCCCGAGAAGCCACTCAAGCTTTCCGTCAACGGCAGTCCCGCTCAACTGAAACTCCTGACTGAACTGTTTCTGGTGCTGTTCTTCATCGGTATGCACAACAGGATAGGGCGTATAATCCATATCCACTTTTATGATAGCATCCATTTCCCGATAACCGGTGATCGACTTGAACATAAGATTATCGGAAATCTCCCAGTCGACGGTCGCGGTTGCGCCCCAGGTGTCCACATTGTCTTCGCTCGGCCCCGTGCCGTTGGAGGCTGACGGCGGATCATCCGTCACCCAGCGGTCATCAAAGAGGCTGTCGGACGGGAGGCCCAGAATAGCATTCCACATGGGCACGGCCAAAGCATTGTAAATCGCATAAAGTCCGGTCGGATCATCAAAGGTTTCAAGAATGGTTCCCGGCGCGCCATTCTGGCGCACCCTGGTGGCGTCAACGGACAGATAAACTTCCACATTGTCGCTGGCCAGCCAGTTCAGACCTCCCCGGATCGCATCCAGATTGGTATTTCCCATATCCAGTCCATCGGTCTGACGCACATCATAACCGTCCTGGTTTTTAGTGGCAGCGGCGATTTTTCCGTACAGTTTATCTTCAGCGATGGGGAAATTGATATTGCCTTCCACGTCAATCCGGTTGCGGCTTCCAGTGGTTGCCTTGATCCGGCCCTCCAGCTCCCCCCGCGGGCGTGTCGTCGTCACGTTGATGGCGCCACCGATAGTGTTCTTCCCGTACAGGGATCCCTGAGGCCCGCGCAACACCTCGATCCGCTCCACATCGGCCAGGTCCAGCATGCCCCCGAAACTGCGGGCAATATAAACACCGTCCACATATATCCCCACACCCGGATCGGTCGGAAAAATAAAGTCCCTTTGCCCCACGCCACGCACGAACACTGCTGCGTTGGTGCTGCCGCCGGTAACCAGGCCATTATTGATATTGATATTAGGTGTATAGGCGGACAGGTCAGCCAGATTGGTCATGCCGCGCTTTTCAAGGCCCACAGTGGTAAAAGCGCTGACGGACAATGGGGTATCCTGCAGACTTTCCTCCCGTTTCCGCGCCGTCACCGTTATTTCTTCAAGGGTGACGATCCCCTGACTTGTCTCTTCCTCCGTGGCGGCAAAAGCCGTCTGCCCCAGCAGCACTGCCACCATGGCCGTACTCAAATTCACATTTCGGCGTCCCTTGGTCATCAGTTTCATGACTGTCTCCTTTATTATATTCCCTATATTGCGCCCCTGCTCTTGACGACAGGGAACACGTGCATGATTTTCCTCCCTACAGGATGCCCTTCATGCGGTGGACACTGATCTCGCCACTACAGTCAGCGGCAAGAACCATTCCCATTTCGATCACAAAATTTCAGCAATAAAGGCTGCCTGCCGAAATTGTGAAACGGTTTTAGATTTCCCAGGAAATATTTCGATCGATCGTTCGTTCTATTTATAGACGGAAAAATATCCAGCTATTACGCCGGTTCGAAATCTACATGGAACCCACACCATGTTGCCCTGAATCATCTAACAATTATTATGTGTAGTATTACTATTCATTTTTGCTTTGTCAATGATTTTGCGTGATCAAATTGGCAAACGGAAAATACAGTACAGACAACAGGCCAGCGCCCTCCCCATGAAACAGACGGAGGCTTATCACATTGATTATGTTACGTTCTTTGGAAATTAACCGGCAGGAGACCTACTGGTCTTTTCGCACTTCAGCATCTATTCCACTCTCATCAAACTCTAGAGTGGAAAAGAGTTTACGGGCCTTCTTGACATGCAGCGCCTGGATCAGCCGCTCAATGGAATCGATCACCCGGGCACCGAAATCAACCACATCCTCCCCTTCCCGGTCCAGAATGACCGGCGCGATGAAGGAGAATTCGTCAGATACCATTTCCTCGATCGCCTTATCCCAGAGATTGAGAAGGCTCGGGCTGTAACCTTTTTCCCGGGTAAAACCCAGCTTGTTGAACTGTACCCAGGTTTCGAGCACAACCGCATCCTCTTTGGTCACCATCTGCTCGCCATCCTGCTCGACAACATCCACCAGTCCCTGTTTCACAAAATCAGCCAGTTCCTGGTCGGAAAGCTTCTGTGATGCCAGGCTTGAAAGGGGAATGTATTTCTCTGCGCCGGGATTGACAGAATCCGGAAAGCGGAGTCGAAGGTGTCGGAAATAGTCAAGCTGTTCATCACTGAATTTCGATTGCGGCTTCTGGGCATAGATCGCCTTGATCGCCTTGATGGGCAGAAAGCGTTCTTCTCTCAGGATTCTGATTTGTTGCAGCCGCTCCAGATGCTCGGGACCATAAAAGGCGGAATTTTTCTTGACCTTATAGGCAGGCGGCAGGAGACCTTCATTGATGTAATAATGAATGGTTTCTCGGGGCAGGCCGCTATCCCGGATCAGGTCGCGCATACGCAATGTCGGCTTGTCGTCAGTCTCAGGCTGGTTTGAAGTCCCTTTTTTCACAGCTTCTCCGCGAGGCCAGCTTTTTGAACCGCAAAGGGTGCCGTCAGGCTGGACCTATAAATTCCCTTAATTATGCCAAAGGCTTGTGGAAAACTAGCACAGGGATATAATCTTGTCTGCAACATTATTGGCCCAAGCGGCGATGGAAATGGACGGCGGGGCCCCCAGCGAGGCCGGCATCACCGACGCATCTGCGACATGCACCCCGGGATGACCGTAGATTTCTCCGGCGTCATCGACAACGCCTTTTTCCGGTGAGGAACCAAGTGCAGCCCCACCCATCGGATGCACGGTAGAAACTTTCGGGAAGTGGGTCAGTCTGTGACCACTCAGGTCTTCAATCAGGTCGAAGGCCTGCCTGAGATCCTTGTAAATCCGGCTTTCCGCGGGATCAAAGTCAATTCTGAATTTTCCCTTGTGCAGAAATATGCGCCCCGACATGTCATCAGGTCCGAGACCTGCCAGCAATGTTCCCCGCCGGATCTTTGCCTTCAACAGCGGAAGCCAGGGAAGAAGCCTGCTGTATGGAAGCGCGCCCTCTACAATCGTCGGCCACGGCCGGGAGGAACGCCACAGGCCAGCATCACGGAGCAGGATCCTGCCGCGGGTCGGCAGCCCCTCGCTCAAATCCGCATTACCAGCCCCATGCCCCCAATAGGCGGAATAGTCGCCATTGCCGCCAAACCCGAACCCTAGTCGCGGCATGCGGTCAAGACCGCCGAACCGGTCCCGGCTCAGGAGCAGAAGCCTCAGGGTGTTAAGGGTTCCCGCCGCCAGAATCACCCGGGAAGCAACGATAGAGTCCCGTTTTTTCCCTTTATGGTTTCGAACGTCAAGACGATAGGAAACCGCCTCCCCGTCTTCCTGCCTGAATATGCTTTCGACTTCACACATGTCCCGTACAACAAGCCCGTTCCGGAGTGCCGGCAGAAGCCAGGCTTCATCCGCCGTCCGCTTGATCCCGCGTGCGGAGCCGAGCAACCCCTCCCCGGACAGTTCTTCTGCCGGTATAGTCCCCAGACCACCCCTCAGCCCCATGTCAATATCGAGAGATTGCTGGTCAGTGATGAAATGGGGATTATCCGCAAAACGTTTGGCAAAAAGGTTAGGCCCACCGGCATCAACAGACACCGGCGCGCTGCCAAGTTCCGCGAGCACCGACTGGTAATAGCCTTCCATCTGTGCGGCACTGATTTTGTCATGATGACCGTCCCAAAAAGCGGGGTCCTGCGGCCGCTTGTGCAAGGCGCCATAGACATGACTGCTGCCGCCCACCTGGGACGTGCAGGCGACATCGATATGCTTTGCCGAGAAAACTTCATACATGCCGCGCCGGTTGAGGGTCAGGCCGCCGCCCGGCAGCCCCTCCCGATTGATGCGTCGCAGAATATGGGTGCAGAACCGCGCCCCGTGGGGCAGCGGCGCCGGGTCAGAAATCCCGGCGCTGCGCACAGCAGCCGTATTGCGCCAGGGTCCCCGCTCGAGCAGCAGTACCTTTTGCCCCGCTTTCACCAGTCGCGAGGCAACAATGCTGCCGGCAAATCCGCTGCCGATGACAACAACAGGATGGGGATCGCTCATGAGCTTCGGGCAATCTTCCGGGGATGGTAGAAGAACAGCACCACGGCCAGAACCAGCAGCATCAGCACGTCGCCATAAAGATGCGTCCGCTCCCATTCCAGAATAATAGAATAATAGAGCATCACCAGACCGTGGATCAGGCTGGAAATCATGCTGTAGTCAATAATGATAGCGTTCCGGACCGGGTCCTTCGCCCCCATAAAAACACAAATGGAGAGCGAGAGATACATGGCCTTCAGCATCATCGGGACAGATTCATTGGTACGTCCATCCTGCCACACCATGCCGGCCTCCCAAGTGTGTTCCGCCACGAGCGGCGCCAGGAAAAAGATCGCCAGGACAACCATGAAAATGGAATATCTGCGCAGGCGTTTGTCGGGTCCGTTGTAAAGTATCATGACATGCTCCCTTGTTGTATGGTTATCGGCGGTTACAGCGCCACGCTCGGACGGTTTTTGAAGTTCTCGTAACAGCGGATGATATTCTCATATTTGGGATCGACGTCTGCATTAACGAGAAAGGCGGATTCCAGTGTTACAAACAGGCTGATGTCGGCCAGAGTAGGACCGTCGCCATAGACGAAGGACCTGTCCGCGATATAGTTATCGAGGAACCCCAGCGCCATGGCCTGACGGCGGCGGGCGTATTCCACCACCTCCGGGCTTGCGCCGAAACGCGCCGTGTAAAGCGGCATCATGTTATGAGCCATGATGCCCATGGTGCCGGTGATTTCCATCTCGATATAACGCTCGATAGAGCGGATTTTCGCTCTCTCCCCGGGCGTTTCACCAAGAACAGGTCGGCCACCGGGAATGGTTTCCTGCAAATATTCCACAATCGGCAGGCTTTCAGTAATGAAGCTGCCGTCATCAAGTTGGAGCGCAGGCACTTTGCCAAGAGGATTGATCGCCCGGAACTCAGGCGTATTTTGCTCGCCGTTCATGATATCCACCTCAACGGTCTCGAAAGGAGGTTCAATCCCTCTTTCGCGGAGATAAATCATGACCTTCCTGACATTGGGGGCAGTTTTATAGGAAAAGAATTTCATGGTCCTGCTTACCCCCTATTCGGCCTGATCCGCATGCGGCCGTTCCCAGAGTACGGGAAATTTCTTGCCCACAAACGGGTCACCCGGCTTGAGATCCCCTTCGGGAGTAAGCGCCTCGCGATGGAAGGCCGGCCGTGGATACCAGACCACATCGTCGCCGATATAGCGTATGGAATAGGCGGCCCGGCGCATGTTCGGGGTCCTGTTGCCTGCAGAACTGTGCATCACTTTAGCATTGAACAGCAGCGCATCCCCGGCCTTCATGTCCGGCGCCAGGATATCATATTTCTCGGCCTGCTTGTGATACTCCGGAATGGCCTCCGGATTGTAATTTTGCCGGGCTTCATCGCCAAGATCCCCTTCACCGAACTGGCGGATGGGGTAAACCCCTTCTTTATCACTTCCCTTGACAATCTGCAGGCTGCTGCTGTCCACATTGCAATCGGTGAGCGTAAGCCAGATCGAGCAGATCTGATCCCCGTCGATCGGCCAGTAGGAAATATCCTGATGCCAGTAATAATCGACCGGCGTATTCGGTTCGCAGACAAACAGGTGGTCAAACAGGATACGCGCCTTTTCCGCTCCCATGGCCAGGCCCGCCAGTTCAGCAAGGCCGGATTCCTCCACATATTCCTTCATCACCGGCACCTTGTCATAAATGAACCGTTCTTCGAAGAAACGACTATCCGGGGCAAGTTCGGTTCTGTAGTCGCCAACCGCGCGCTCACGGTCGTCGGTAGCTTCCAGAAGTTTTTTGACCCCATCCTGGTCCAGCAGGTTCGGCAAATAAACTGCTCCATCCCTCTGGTAGGCCTCGATTTCCTCCCGGGTAATTTTTCTGACTTTCATCATTATCTCCTGACTCCCTCATCTATTCTGCTACGTCCACACTCTGCAAACGATCATTTGTTCTGGCGATTTAACAAAACGTTGTCATTCCCCTTGAGCGGGCATCAGACAGCGCTATATTGGGTTTCAATATTTTGTGTAGCATTACTACACATTTTTTAATCTGTCAATGCTGTGACGAAACTCAAGTTTGTTCCGATGCGGAATGTCAACAAGCTGAAGGCAGGAGTGGCCGCAGCAAATGGGAATGATAAAGGACGGCGCCTCCCCGCTGGAAAACGCCGTGGTATAATTGCCGTGAAAATCGGGATGAAGGTTCTTGACGCGCTCGGGAAATAACTATCTGACAGAAGACAACAGGGAACTCAGTTACCCGATCGTATTGGACATCAGAACAAGAGGATCCTTGTCACTGACCGCGATGTAGGCATGCGGGGTCATGCCGTCAAAGCAGATGCTGTCGCCTTCTTTCAGACGAACCGGTTTGTAGAGCTCTGTATAGAGATCCATTTCCCCTTCCAGAATATACAGAAACTCTTCACCGGGATGTGTGGAAAACTCACCATAGTCTTCCAGGTTCCTGCATTTGACACGCATACGCCAAAAGACATTCTGTTTTTGCGTCATGTCGTCGCACAGGGTTTCCATATCCCAACGGTCATGGCTAAACAAATGCCCTTCCCCGTTCCGGGTGATGGCCCGCCGGCCACCCAGCAGCTTGTCCGTTTCAGGTCCGACCAGACTGGCAATGGGAATAGAAAGTTCTTCCGCAATCCTGAGTACGGAATTGAAATTGAGGGACATTTTCCCGTTTTCAATTTTTGAAATGGCAGAAACGCTCATCCCCAGCTTTTTACCCAGATCCGCAAGACGAAGTCCATGCGACTTGCGATATTCCCGCAAGCGCTTCCCGAGTGTGATGTCGGCAGCTGTCGATGTATCCTTATCCTTCATCAGTCATTCCAAATTGGTTTTCCGGCATTTCCGCCTATTGCGTTTTCATGACATTCACAGGCTGTCCCGTGGCTTGGTTCGCGTGTTTTAATCGTGCAGAAACAAGCGCTTCTGCAGCAAGAGACGCCCAATAACTTGCATCAATATCGTTGACAATCAAGTCATTTCGGATTTCCAGGACAACATAGTCCAGATTTCTTGGCTGTGCAAAATGATCGATCAACAGATTCTCACAGCCTTCCGGATCATAGGGTTCGTTTCGCCCCACCGGCACCACTTCCCGCAGGGCGAACTCGTCGGCCACCCGCTCAGCATAACCATTGCAGCCTTTCCACAGGACACCGATCGGCCAGGGACGATCCGCGCCGTTCATGGACGGCGTAAAACTATGCACGGACACCATGACCGGACGATGCTGCGGGTCCATCTCTCCGTCCAGATAACCGCTAACCGCGTTGCGGAAGGGTTCAAAGGCAATCCTGTGGCGCACCACCCTCTCGTGGTCGCACACCCTGGAATTCCCCGGAATTTCAATCCCGTCGGAATGGGGAGCGACAAAATCATCCGCATGAGGCATACGGTTACATTCCACAAACAATCGGGAATAGCCGGCAAGAAAGGCCGGCACGGAAAGCAGTGAAGAGAGCCTTTCCGTGACGGCTGCCGCCCCGATGTCCCAGCCGATATGCTGTTCCAGCCTGTGTTGCTCGAGCCCAAGGGACTGCCAGGGATAGGGCACATGGCAACTGGCATGTTCACAGACGAGGACAAACTCAGGGTTTCTTTTCCCCGGCAGGGCCTGAACCCCGGCCGAGGAAAACTCCGTGATTTGCTCTTCTGTCAGGCTCCGAAATGGCATCAGCCAAGGGTCCTGATGTGGAATGACCGGGTGGTTACCAGTTCCTCGAGACCTTTCAGGCCGTAGGACCTGCCGATGCCGGATTCCTTTACCCCGCCGAACGGCAGATAGAGGTCGGCATGGTCGCAGCGGTTGACATAGAAGGTACCGCTTTCCACCTGGTGGCCAAGGGCAACAGCCCGGTCAATATCATTGGACCAGATCGCTGCCGTAAGGCCGTACTGGCTGTCATTCATCAGAGCCACAGCCTCTTCATCACTTTCCACCGACATCACCGGCATCACCGGACCAAAGGTTTCTTCTTTCATGATGGCCATGGAATGATCGACATCGACCAGGATCTGGGGTTCCATATAGGCGGTGCCATCTCCCACCAGCGGAGACTTTCCGGACGGCAGAAGCGCCTTGGCTCCCTTGCCGACAGCTTCACTCACGAGTCCCTTGACCCTGTTCGCAGCAGTCGCGGAAACAAGCGGTCCGATAAAGGTCTTTTCCTCAATCGGATGCCCAAGTGTAACACCGGCGGTCGCCTCGGTGAACGCATCGACAAAGCGGCCGTAAAGATCCTTGTGCACATAGATGCGCTCCACGGAACAGCAGGACTGACCGGCGTTGCCGTAACAACCTTCGAGGAGGTCTCCCATAATCCTGTCGATCTGTACATCGGAGCGCAGATATACCGGATCCTTGCCACCAAGCTCCAGTCCATACTGGGTAAATGTGCCCCGGCCTGCATCATAGACGGCATGACCGCCGCGAGCTGAACCGATGAACTGCACCAGGCCCAGTTCTCCTGAACCGATCAGTGCTTCGGCATCGGCATGGGCCATGTGCATGGTCTGGAAAATACCTTCCGGCATGCCGGAAGCTTTCGCCGCTTCCCCGAAAACATCGGCAATCAGCGCCGTCTGGGGAGCATGTTTGAAAATGACCACATTGCCCATGAGCAGCGGTGCCAGGATCAGGCTGGCCGTCATGGCCACCGGATAGTTCCAGGCGCAAATGGAAAGACACACACCCAGCGGTTCCGGCTCAATAACCCTTTTGACATCCGGGTCGCTTTTTTCATTGACCGGCTTCAGCACCTCGCGCGCGTTCTCCACCAGCACATCGGCGACCACTTCAAGACGACCGGCCTCATCCGCCTGCCAGAAAGGGCGCCCCATTTGCCAGGTCACCAGCTCGGCCAGTTTCTCCCGGCGCTTCACCACCTCGGCGACAAAGTTGCGGATAACGTCGACACGCTCGTCGAAGGGGGTGACCTTCCAGCTTTTAAAGGCCTCTTTTCCAGCCTCGACGGCTTTCATAATCTCGCCACGCTCCGCATAGCGGCAGTTGGCATAAATACTGCCGTCTACCGGAGATACGATCTGAAAATCACTCAACTTATTTCTCCTTTAAACTAATTCAAAAAAACGTTCCAATTCGCGGTCCGTCACCATGGCGGCAAATTGGTGCAACTGCTCTGCACGGGTATCCGCATAAGCGTCCACGAACATGTCGCCAAAATAGCTGCGGGCAACGGAAGACCCCCTAAATCTCTCAATCGCTTCGGCAAAACTTCCCGGCAGCCTGAGCGCTTCCGGCACCTCGGCCTCATAGGCATTCCCTTTAGTCGGTTGACTGGGCTCGATCCTGTTCTCAATGCCATAGAGCCCGGCTGCCAAAACACCGGCCAGGGAAAGATAGGGGTTAGAGTCAGCCCCCGGGGTACGGCACTCGATGCGGGAAGATTTCGGCTTGCCCGGGATTGCCCGAATGGCGCAGGTTCTGTTTTCAATTCCCCACTCCGCCGAAATAGGCGCGAAGATTCCCGGCACCAGCCTTTTGAAGGAGTTGATATTCGGGGCAAACATCAACAGGAAATCCCCCATGGCCGCCTGCAGGCCGCCAATGAAATATTTCATGGTCTGGCTCATTTTGTCCGCATCGCCGTCATCATGGAAAAGCGGCTGCCCCTCCAGGTCTGCCAGCGACATGTGGACATGGCCGCTCTGCCCGTCTGCATCGTTGGACCAGCGGGCCATGAAACTCATCAGCATGTCATTGCGTTGTGCAATAATCTTGGCGAAGGTCCGAAACAGTACCGCACTATCGGCGACATCCACTCCGGCCCCATATTGCAGGGCCGCCTCCATGAATCCCGGCCCCATTTCTTCATGCAGGCTTTCCAGGGAAATACCGGTTAAGGCCGCCATGTCCATGAGTTGATTATAGAATTCCGACTGGGTCCCCTGACGCACCAGGGAATAGTAGGATTTATGGGGCGTTGCCACCTGCAAATCCCGGTATCCCTTATCGAAAGCAGACTGGGACGTCTCGTTGAACAGGGTAAATTCATACTCCAGGGAATGACAGGGCTGGAAACCCAGCGAAACCGACTTGTCATAGACCCGGCGATACAGGCCCCGCGGGCAATATAGCTCGCCTTCGCCGGTAAATTCGGCCAGGATGAAAAGGTTCCGCCCCTCCCGTTCCCAAGGCAAAAGGCACGCCGTCTGCGAAACAAGCCGTGCCGGACGGTCACTGAACCCTGAGTCAGGATCAGCCAGGTTGGGGGCGAAAAGAATGGCATCCGTCGGATCAAGCACCAGCGAGATCAGCGGAAAGGCCATCTCTTCCAGAGCGCTCTCGAGTTTCTTGCGGGACACATATTTCGCCCGCACGGCGCCCTGAAAATCCACAAAGCCTACCGTTGCATATTCCAGATCGCTGTCTTTGATAAAAGCACACAACTGTTCATCGGTGGGATTTTTTGGCAATTCGACCATCACATTAATTCTCCATTAGAAGCACGACATCGTTTCCCGTCGGCCCTAAATCTGTAGACAGCTGTCAATTCCTGCAGCAGGCTCTGAGGACCGGATGTTTCAATACTATCATAGCCGTAAACCATCCCGTCCCTCAGAAATTCCCGATCATCAGTTCCCCTAGAGTTTTGCCGAGATGCCGCCATCCACAATCAGGTCGGTTCCGGTGATGTAGGAGGCCTTGTCGGACAGCAGGAACAGACAGGCATTCGCCATATCATCCGCCACGCCCATACGTCCCAGCGGAATGGCGTTGCCAACGGCTTCCTGGATTTCATCATTACCTTCCCAGCGGGCCTGCATGGGAGTCATGGCCACGCCGGGATAAATAACGTTGGACCGGATACCGTCCGCCGCAAACTGCATCGCGGCTGATTTGGACAGGGCGCCTACACCCGCCTTCGAGGCGCTATAGGCATCCTGGGGACTGGAATCGCCACGCAAACACTGGATCGTGGAAAAATGGACCATGGCCCCGCCATTGCTTTTGCGCATGACCGGCACGGCATGACGAATGGTCAGCGCCATGGATCGCAGGTTGATGTTAAAAACCTGGTCCCAGACGTCCATATCGATGTCCAATACGGATTTATCCCGGTCAAACCACAGAACACCGGCCACATTGACAAGATAATCCAGCCGGCCGTAGGTGCTTTCTGAAAGCCCCATGGCTTTCTCAACAGTCGCCTCATCAGTCAGATCGCCCTGGACATAAACATAGTTTCCGGAAAATTCGGCAAGCTCTGCGGGTTCATCCTTTACATCAATCAATATTGCCTGACCGCCATGGTTAAGAAACTGTCGGGAAATAGCCAGTCCCATTCCACCGCCTGCGCCAGTGATAAACGCCACCTTGCCTTTGAATTCACTCATCTTGTCAATACCTTTTCCATTTATAAAACCACCGGTGCGATCTGCCCGGCTCGACGAAATCATTGGGGAGATTATTTGGCGTATTTTCTTATTTGTCAACTTTTTTATTTTACGGAAACTTTTTACTTTTTATAAAATCTTCGCTATATAGGTTGAATATATTTCCATCTGCAGGAGAACCAGATGTCCCAGGAGAAAACGCTACATGTGCACGACGCCGATTATGAAATGGCGCCCGCCACCTATATGGATGACCGCTCCCTTGCAAAAGGTGGCGCAAGTTGGGTCCAACTCGCAGCACTTGGTGTTTCCTGTGTGATCGCAGGCGAATTTGCAGCCTGGAACTATGGTATTGGCCTTGCCGGCTGGGGCGGGCTCTTCATCGCCCTTGTCCTGATGGCGCTTATGTATTTCTGCCTGACTTTTTCGCTGGCTGAACTGTCTTCCATCATTCCCACTGCCGGTGGAGGATACGGATTCGCACGCCGGGCCTTCGGGCCGTCCCTCGGTTTTCTGACCGGTATGGCCGTGGTTTTTGAATATACTTTTGTCACGGCCGGCGTTGCGCTCTTCTTTGAAGGCTATTTCGCGTCGCTGACCGGCATTGACGGTTTGGTCGTCCTGCTGCCGCTTTATGGCATCTTTTTCCTTGTCCATCTGGCGGGTGCCAAGGAATCAATGCGGCTGCTCATGCTGCTGGCGGCACTGGCAACACTGGGGCTTGTCAGCTTCATCATTCTGATGCTGCCCAGTTTCGACTGGCAGAATATTATCGACCTGCCGGTGGCCGACGCCTGGGGCGCCTCTGATTTCCTTCCCCAGGGATATCTGGGGATCTGGGCCGGCTTTCCCTTTGCCATCGCCATGTTTCTGGCCGTCGAAGGAATACCCCTTGCATCGGAAGAAGCCGAAAACCCCAGGAAGGACGTCCCGAAAGGCCTGATCGCAGCGGTCACCATCCTGATGGCCTTTGCGGTTTTGATCCTGCTCTCAGCCCCCGGCGCAGCCGGTTCCGGCACGCTGGTCGAAGGGGCAGATCCGCTGATGATCGCGTTCACCCGGGTCTACGGCCCGGATCATCCGTTGCGATATATAATCAACATCTCTGCCCTGGTCGGGATTACGGCCAGCTTTTTCTCCCTCATCTTTGCCTACTCGCGCCAGGTTTTTGCCTTGTCCCGGGCTGGCTATCTTCCGCGCTTCCTTTCGGTCACGAACAAACGTAAAGCGCCCTATATGGCCATTCTTGTCCCGGGCGCCATCGCCATCGGCCTGACGCTGACCCGTGCGACCGATCAGATTATTGTCATCGTCGTCTTCAGCGCCACTCTATCCTATTTGCTGATGCTGGCGGCCCATATCTCCCTGCGCCTCAGGGAACGGAATCTCAAGCGGCCTTACAAAACCCCCGGCGGCCTTGTGACCTCGGGCATCGGCTTCCTTCTGGCCTGCCTCGCCTTTATTGTCTGCATCTCCCTGAGTATTGTCTGGTCGATTACCGCCCTTCTCTGCCTTGGCGCGTTTATGCTTTATTTCTGGTTTTACAGCAGGCACCATCTGGTTGCCCAGGCCCCCGAGGAGGAATTTGAAACCATGCGGGCCGCAACTTCAGAACTGGATGGGGGCGAGATGCGATGACGGAAAAACAACTGCTGATCCTGCAAACCGGCGGACTGCCGGATTCAACGCCAGAGATCCTTGATAGGTTCGGTGACATGGGAGATATCTTCCTCACCCCGACAGGCCTTGACGACCAGAATTCCCTGATCCTCCGCCTTCATGAGGGGGAATTGCCGAATACGGATCCGCAGGATTACGCCGGCATTCTCATCACCGGTTCTCCGCTCATGCTGTCCTGCCCGAGTGCCTGGATGATCGATATCGGTCCCTGGCTGCAGGACGCTATCAAAAAGAAGGTCCCGACACTGGGGGTCTGCTTCGGTCATCAGTTGCTTGCCCATGCGCTTGGCGGCAAAATCGGCCCGAACCCCAACGGGCTGGAAGCCGGAACAGTCAGTGTAGAATTTTCTGCCGCAAGGAAAGACGATCCTCTGTTCAGCTTGCTGTCGGATGAACCCCTTTTTCAGGTTCATCACTATGAATCGATTCTCGAGCTTCCCGAAGGCGCCGAAGTCCTGGCCCGCAATGCCCATGAAAATTATCATGCCGTCCGTTTCGGTCCCATGGCCTGGAGCATTCAGTTTCACCCGGAAATTTCGGTGGAATTGATCAGGACTCTATTGATGACGGACAAAGAAAATCTCCTCACCAATGGTTATGAACCGGACCGCATACTGGCCGGCCTACAGGACACACCTGAAGGCCCGGCGTTGCTGCAGAGGTTCCGGGACATCGCTTTCGGGCGAGTATAGAAGCCATGCAGCCGCTCTGGTCAGAAAAGGAAATGCTGGATCTCGGACAGCTTGTCAGCGCGCTGGGACAGGAAAATTTCCTCTCCTGCCTGAGCAAAGTGCTGGAGGAGATTGTCCACACCGATCACCTGACCCTCTATATATTCGATGCCCGCTGGGTGCCCCAAATGGTTGACGGCATCAGTCGCAATAACAGCGGGATAACGTCGAAACTGGCCGCCCTTTACGAGAAATCCCATTTTTACCAGTATGATCCGAATTTGAAACTGCTCGGCAGCAAGAAGGAACACCCCGCCTCACCCCTGCTGGTTCAGACGCATGCCGAGGATATTGAAAACCCGGCCTACAGATCTGAGATATACCAGAAGCACGGTTTGCTGGATCGCCTGTCTCTTCTGGATCACAGCAGCCAGGGCTGGTTTACATTCAATCTATACCGAGATATTTCCAGCAGCTATTTCCAACCTGATGAAGTCGACAGACTTGGACAGATATCCAGGTTCCTTTTTTCCTTCATCCGGAAACATCTGGACCTTCGACCGCCTGCGGCCTGGAAAAGCACCACAGTTCCCCCCGTTGAGCAGCTTGAAATGCTGGTGGGAAGCCTGGGGCACTCCCTCAGCAAACGCGAGATAGAAGTTTGTGCGAGAATCCTGCGGGGCCAGACCCGGGAAGGTGTTGCCCTTGACCTTGGGATCAAGACCCCAACTGTCGCTACGCTCCTGCAAAGGGCCTATGCCAAACTTAATATATCCAGCCTCAACGAACTGTTCGCCCTCTGCCTCGGAAAAATGGGTTCCAGCGGCCTGTAGTACTACCGAATGACAGACATATTCCGTTGCCGTGCCCTAAAATGACGGGAAAATCATAAAAGGGACCAAGACTCATGACCAGAACATTAACAAGCGGTCTGCCCAGGGCCATCAGCGACGAAGAAATTCAAGCCTATGAACGAGACGGGGCGGCAGTGATCAGAAACGTCCTGCCGGAAGACTGGGTGGAATTGATGAGAGATGCCATTGAGCGCATCCTTGAAAGCCCCGGGCCTGCGTCCCGGGAATATACGCCAGAAGGAAAACGCGGACGCTACTATGGTGATTTTTTCATCTGGTGGCGAGATCCTGTTTTCAAAGCCTTTATGAAAGATTCTCCGCTGCCTGAACTGGCCGCCCGGGTCATGCATTCCGGCGCGCTGAAGTTTTTTTACGACCAGTTGCTGGTCAAGGAACCGAATACCGAGGAGCCCACACCCTGGCATCAGGATCTATCCTATTGGCCCGTTCGCGGAAACCAGATTTTGTCCGTCTGGGTCCCCTTCGACCGGGCGGATGAAGAAAGCGGCGTTGTGGTCTATGTAAAAGGCTCCCACAAATGGGGCAAGCTCTATGCACCACATGTTTTTTCAAAAGATTCGGATTTTGGAAAAATCTATGAGAAAGCGGGGCTTGAGCCCCTTCCCGATATCGAGGCAGAAAGGGATCAGCATGAAATACTCAGCTGGACGCTGGAGCCGGGCGATGTCCTGATCCATCATCCCCTCACCCTGCACTATGCCTCCGGCAACCGATCCAAAACCGGAAGGCGGCGTGGCCTCGCCCTTCGATACCTGGGCGATGACGCTGTCTTTGACGCCCGGCCGGGAACCTTCATGGAGAATCGCTCCATTCTTGAAACCCTGCCCCAGATTGAACTGAAAGATGGCGAGCCCTTCTCAGGCGAAGTATTCCCGCCGGTCTGGCCAAGGGAAAATTAATCAGGATGGCTTCATAATTTCACAGACAGAGTAAACTGGCAGAGCAACAGGTTCCGCCAGTTTTTTCCACTCCGGCAGACCGGGAGGTCAGGTTTCAGTTCACACCTCATCCAAATATTTTCCCTTTCAGAAATTTTTTGACATTTAGGAAAATTTTTGATTTACTATTTGTGAACCCGGATGAAGATCGAGTGAAATTATGAATGTCGGCACACATTCGGGAACATAGGGATAAAGGGCCAAAACAAGAGGAACAGTCCATGAATGAAAAAACATTCTGCTCAACCAAGCATACAATCACATATAACATCTCCCGACGGCTGCGCCGCAAACTTTTTGCCTGCACAGCCATGATCGCCACTGCCGGCGGTTTAACTACAGTTCACGGCCAGGAAGCTGAAGACAGCACCCTGATGCTGGAAGAAATTACCGTGACCGCTTCCAAACGTTCCCAGTCGGTGCAGGAAGCAGGCCTTTCCGTTACGGCCATCGGAAGTGTAGAACTGGAACGCATGGGCGCAGACAACTTCACGGATTTCGCCGTCCGGGTGCCGAACCTGGGGTTCGGGGCGGAATCCGATGGCCGCTTCTCTGCCAACTCCCCCGCCATTCGCGGGATCTTCGGTGACGGGACAACGGGTTTCTACATTGACGATACACCAATCCCGGCCTCCATCCAGCCCCGGGTCATTGACCTTTCCCGGATCGAAGTTCTGAGAGGTCCGCAGGGGTCCCTCTACGGAGCCCGTTCTATGGGGGGTACCATCCGGCTGATTACCAAACAGCCGAGCCTTGATGAAACCGAGGGCAATGTGCACGCCAAATTGTCGACCGTAAAGGAAGGCGACCTCAACTGGGCGCTCGACGGTACAGTCAACATCCCGCTGGCACCGGAAAAATTCGCCGCACGCATTACCGCCTATTACGGCGAGAATTCCGGTATTTATGACGAGCATTATCTTCCCACCTGGACGGAAGGCGATGCGGGCGACGGCGTGACCGTCCACGAAAATATCGGTCCGGCATTTGAAACCAAGGAAAATATCGACGACGAAACCTACCGTGGTTTCCAGATTATCGGCCTTGCACAGGTCACCGACAACCTGACATTTACCCCAAAGTTCATGTATCAGAAAACTGATGCGGACGGCCTGCCCTTTGCAGATTATGAAGCCAGCAATACGGATCGTTATCGTTTCTATGATATCGACGAACCGGGTTACGAGGAATGGTGGCTTGCCAGCGGCACAGTTAACTGGGAGTTTGACAAGGGGACAATCGTTTCAACCACCTCCTATTTCGACCGCTACCTGGATGAAACCGAGGAAATGACAAGCTTCCTGCACTGGTTGTTTAACAATGCCATTGTACCTATTGATCCACTGTACAGCGACATCAGCCAGAGCGAGGACTTCACGTCATTTGCCCATGAAACCCGCTATACCTCGTCATTCGACGGTCCCTTCCAGTTCACACTGGGCGTCTTTTACCAGAAAAACAAATATACGCGCTTCTATCCCAACAGCTATATGGTCGGCATGAACGATGCTCTTGGCTTCGAGATCTCGCCGGACGACCTCATCTATTATGCGCGGAATATTTTCAACACCGAGGAATATGCGGCCTTTGGTGAAGCGACCATGGACTTCAATGACTGGCTGTCAGTCACAGCCGGCGGTCGTTTGTACGAGACCAAAACATATGCCGAGAACGATGCAGACGGTTTCGCCAACGGCGGACCTAGCTATAGCGAAGGGAACCAATCCGAAAACGGCTTTAACCCGAAAGTTCTCGTTCAGGCCGATGTCAGCGAGGATGTCAATGTATACGCCAGCGCGTCCAAAGGATACCGCATCGGCGGCATCAACGGTAACCTCTCGGACGCCCTTTGTGGTGACGAACTCGCTGCCCTGGGCATTACATCCCAGGATGCCAGAACCTTTAATTCGGATTCCCTGTGGAGCTATGAAGCCGGTGTAAAATCCAAACTGGCTGATAACCGTCTATCAGTGAATGCCGCCGGTTATATCATCAAATGGAACGATATCCAGCAGCTTAACCGCCTCGCCTGCGGCTTCCAGTATGTTGGTAATGCGGGCAAGGCGGAAAGCACAGGCTTCGAACTGGAAGCATCCGCACTTCTCGCTGAAGGGCTGACCATGTCATTCGCCGTCGGCTATACCGACGCGAAAATTACTGATGCCGCCGGTGCCGTCGGCGTCTCCGTGGGTGACAAGATCCAGGGCGTGCCCAACTGGACCGTTTCCTCCACCGGGGAATATATTTTCCCCGTGGGTGGCGGATATGACGGGTTGCTGCGCTATGACTTCAACTATTATGGCCGCAGCTTCAGCTCCAACAACGAAACTTCCGCAGCCACCCAGAGACTTCGTCCGTCCTGGACCGCTCTCAACCTGCGGGCAGGCGTCATGACGGAAGAATGGGAGGTGACCCTCTTCGTAGACAACGTCACAGACGAACGGGCCAACCTGGCGGACAGCCGCTCCCTGGCGGCGGAAACCCCGGGCCGCCAGCGCCTGGTGACCAACCGTCCGCGGACCATTGGTCTCGAGGCGCGCGCCCGCTTCTAGGGGCTGCTTTATAGCCGAATATTAAATTTTCCGGCATTTGCTCGACGGGTTTCCTGACAGCAGATGCCGGGAAACCAGCCACCTCATGTGATAAAGTAAATTAGTATAGGGATTAACTGAAATGAGCAGCACTATCGAAACCGAAGCGCGTGTTACAGACTACCCCCAGTCCAGCGGAATCCGTTATCTCCTGTCCTGGATTCTATGGCCCGGCCTGCTGGCCTCCTGCATGTTCGCTGTCATCACCGGTCTCAACAGGGGCCTTGATCCCGTGCTCACACTTTTCTCGGTCTATTTCGTCCTGATCGTATGCATCGCCATCCTGGAGCGGGTCATGCCCCATGAGCCTTCCTGGAACAAAAACGACGGCCAGATCGGCAATGATATCTTTCACACGATCGTAAATTATATCGTCGTTGGCGCCGTCGTCGAAGCGGCAGTGGTCGCACTGATTGCAAAGCTGGTCATGCTGTCGACCACACTGACGTCCGCATCAATCTGGCCTGTTGACTGGCCGGTCTGGGCACAATTCATCTTGTTGCTGTTTGTCGGGGAAGCCGGATCTTATACCGCGCACCGCATTTCTCACGAAGTGCCCTTCTTGTGGAGATTCCATGCTGTGCATCACAGTGCGACCTCACTGTACTGGCTGAATACGGGAAGATTTCACACGATTGATGTTATCGAAACCGTCGTGCTTGCCCTGCCCCTACCCTTGCTGCTGGGCGCACCAGCGGAGCTGATGTTCCTGTTTACCTGTTTCACCATGTTCGTTGGCGTCCTGTCGCATTGTAACATCGAAATGCGTTTCGGCATTCTGGACTGGATCTTCAATACCCCGGGGGTCCATCGCTGGCACCATTCCACCGTCATTGAAGAAGGCAATACCAACTATGGCGAAAACCTGATGGTCTATGATGTGCTGCTCGGAACCCATTTCCGCCCGGGCCGTCAAATTCACGTCGTCGGCACCGACACGCCGGTGCCCAAGTCCATCCTGGGGCAAATGATTAAACCCCTTACCGGTTATAAAGAATAAATTTAACAAACATTTCAACCGGATTGACCGACTTCTGACAACGGAATGGAAAAATGAAAAAATCAATTCCTCAGTTATTCCCCACCCTATCCCGCCGGTTTTTCCTGGCGGGTTCCCTGGGAACAGGTATGGCCTCTCTGGCCACTCTCGCTGCGGCTTCAGCTGTCAGTTCTCCGAAAAATGAAACAGCGATACACGCCTTCATTGAACGGATGTACCAGGCGATCTGGTTCGACAAGGGGGGCTGGTTCGATAAAGATCTTATGCGCTCCGTTATGCACCCAGAGGCCACCTTTGCCTGGGATGAGGGTGAGGATGTCCGGCTGGTCGACACCGACACCTTCCTCGACCTCTTTGGCGAAGCCTTCCGGAACGACGGCATCTATTCCCTGCATGAACGTTCCCTGAAGATGACCATCCTGGAGTTTGGCAGCGTCGCCCAGGTTTTCGATGTTTACGAAGCCGTCTTCAATGACGGAGAACATATTGCCCGGGGCATCAATGCTTTTCAGCTGGTGAAGCATGAAGGGGCGTGGAAATGCTCGTCCCTCGCCTGGTGCGAGGAAACACCCGAGCTTCCCCTGTCAAAACTGTACCCCTGACCGCCAAAACCTTTAGTACGATTGTTTAAGTGGAGTTTTATAGAAAATGATCAAAGTGACTTATATTGAATTCGAGGGACCTGAACGGGAAATTTCAGCTGCTGAAGATGTATCGCTCATGGAAGCAGCCACCCAGAATGATATCAACGGCATAGATGGCGATTGCGGGGGAGCATGCGCCTGCGCCACCTGCCATTGTTATATAGACAGCTCTTTTCTTGACAGGCTTCCGCCGCTGTCTGAAACAGAAGACCAGTTGCTTGACAACGTCGCCTCTCCCCGCCTTCCCAACAGTCGCCTTGGTTGCCAGATAAAACTATCGCCCGAATTGGACGGCATCCAGGTCAGGATTCCTGAGACACAGGCGTAACAAGTTTCTACCAGCCTAATCCGTCGCCAATCCTGAAGCATGGTTTGACCACTCCTCGAAGTAGAGATCTATTTCGAGACAGGACCGGGGCATAGAGATGCGAACGTATTTTCGCACCCGCCCCACAATAGTTTAGGTAGAAAAATGCGCAACCATTGCGCACTTTTCCTATTGCGTGGACTGTTGCGGGACAATCTGTAGATCTCCAGTCATTCGCCGGCCGCCGGCACATAGACCATGCGGCCGTCCGGCAGGCGGTAGGCGGTGCCGGCCTTGATCCCCTCACCTTCACCGATTTCGCCGCTGCTTTCATACTGGGTCAGTTCCTTGCCGTCTTTGATGGTGATGCGCATGTCCTCTTCGCCCGGGTTTTCCACCAGGATGGCGTTGTCGCTGGAAAAGGGATTGAAGGGGTTCTTGACAAGCACCACCATCAGGATACCGATAATGACAATAAACATGTCGACCAGGTTGACCACCGACAGGATCGGGTCGTCATCCTCCATATCCAGGAAACGGTTTGCCATCAGTTTACCCCTTCCCTTTCCCGCTCGATAAGGCGCAGCTCTTCCAGCAGCCAGCGGCGGCGGATATTGAGTACGGCGAAGGTCAGGCTGGCGGCGATCAGGGCCAGGGTCACCCCGGCGAAAGCGACCACCATATTTTCCCCCACCGTGGAGGCATCATTTTCGGTCAGCGCCAGCAACGCCGGGCCCATGGGGATAAGGGTCGCTACCAGGCCAAGAAGCGGTGAGACCCGCGACGTCAGGCGCAAAAGCTCGAGCCGCTTCATGATCCAGAGTTCCAGGTCGTCGCTGTTGATCCCGGCCTCACGGGCATAACCGGAAAGACCGGACCTGAATGCTCCCTTGCGCCGCAGAAGCGCTTCGGAAATGAGGCTGCCCAAAGCATAAAGGGCATAGACCAGCGCCAGCAGGATCAGCGTCAACGACGGGATCAGGAAAACACTGGAGATGTTGTAGAGAAAGGCATCAATGGAAAACATCATAGGGAAAACTCACTCAAAATAATCTTACACTTGGTATTGTTTGTGGCGGCGGGTGGTATGAATACCGCCTACGCCAATGATGGACAAAAGCCCCAGCCAGATCACAAGATTGAACAGCCAGGCCAACGGATCCGGCTCGGCAGGCTGGACCTGCTCCATGATCCGGCCGCGTATCTTTTCCACCGGCTCGGCGGGCTGTTGCGCCGCCGGCTGATCCGGTGCAGTATCCGACGCCGTTGTAGGAGCCCCGAGGCCGAAACCCACAGCCATTTCCTCGAGGAAGGCCGCAGTCTTGTCCGCGCCCCGGTCGGCCCGATGATTGGCCACCAGATCCTGCCAGCGTTCCGCCAGTTCCCTGCGGGTCTGTTCGCTGGCCTCCCAGTATCCCTTGCGGATGGCTTCGGCCATGCGCTCGATCATCTGGGCCTGGGCCGTGGGATTGTGCTCCTCGAACCATTCATTGAGCCCCATGTCCCGATTGTCCATGACATAGGTTTCATGCATGGCCTGCCACTGGTCGTCGCGCACCATCCTCTCATCCATGACCTGCCAGCCGAACAGATTGTTGACCACCTTCAGCATATTGACCGTGCCGGCATAGCCCTCTTCCTTCATGGCGCCGATCCACTGCGGGTTCTGGTAGCGCACGCGGAGTTCATTGGACAGGAACGCCGACGCCTTGGCCATTTTCGGCTTTTTGCCGCGATAATCGGAAACGATCAGGTCGGGACTTTCCCCGTTCACCGCCCGGGAGGCGGCAGACAAGCCGCCGAGATACTCAAAGGGATGATCGGTGGACAACAACCCATGCAGGTTGGTGGAGCGGGACAGGATCGCCGCATCAACGCCACTCAGTTGCTTTTCAAACAGAGCCATGCCCCGCACCGGTGTACCCCAGTCTTTGGTGCCATAGGCATGGGACTGGCTGTTGAAAAAGGTTTCCGCCAGAATACTGTCGTCGTCCCAGCTTGTGGGGTCCATGGCCACCTGCGTGACCCCGCTGCCGTAGTCGCCGGGAGGATTGGAGAAAATGCGAATGGCGGCGTAACGCCGGGCGTCCGCTTCAGATGCTCCCGCTTCTCTAAGCTGAGCGATAATCCTGTTGCTGTTCACCGCTACCGCATTGTCCTTTTCCTCCAGCACGGAAATCTCCTCAATCGCCCCGGCAATCAACCGCATGATACCGTCGAACTGATCCCGGTAAACACTGGTCACCTGTAGCACAGCATCGACCCGGGGACGGCCCAGCTCCTCCGCCGGAATGATCTCCAGATCGACCACCCGGCCGCCTGCATCCCAAACCGGCCGCACACCAAGGGCATGCATCACCTGTCCCTCCATAATGCCGAGAGTGCGGATGGTTTCCGACGACCACAGTGAAAAGGCCAGCTTGTCCGGCCAGGCGCCGTCATGTTCCGCCCGATAGTTTTTCACCAGTTCCTCAAAGGCCTCACCTGCAGCCTCGTAGGCGGCCTTGGCCGGCACCTTGTCCGGCTCAAAGGCATACAGATTGGTGCCGCTGGTGGATTGCGGATTACGCACCGGGTCACCGCCGACGCCGGGGCGGACAAAACGGCCATTGAGACCGGAGAGCAGTGCCTCCATCTCCCCGTCTTCGGCCAGGTGCCGCTCGTTCGCCAGCGCCTGCTCTATCATTTGGCGCAGGTTCGGATCCGCGATCCCGGCGAAATCCGCCACACCGTCCACATATTTCTTCAGAAACAGATAAGCTTCATTCTGGTAAAGTTCGTCAAAACTGTCGCCGAACATTTCCTTGAGGTCGAGGCCGAGGGCGCGGTAATAGTCGTCGCCCGACTGTTGCAGCACCGTGGTGATCCGCTGTTCCGGGATGGCCGGTTCGCCAAAGCTGTGCAGGCCCATGGGCACAGCGGTCCGCGCCAGCTGGTGCAAATGATCATGCAGAATGGGGATAAAACCCTCGAAATCCTCCCGGATCTTTTCCTCGCTCCAGCCTAGCTCCTTGTCCAGGGAAGACTCTTTGACCAAGCCGATCAGGCGCTCCGCCGTCTCCTGTTGCACGGCCCCTTCCTCCAGCTGTAGGTACTGATGGATCAGGTCATGCATATCCAGAAGTTCGTCATAAAAGCCGGACGGCGCAAAGGCCGGTGTCTGGTGACTGACGGTCACGGCCCGGCCCCGGCGCTTGGCCTGGATCGCCTCGCCGATATTGTCCTGAATATAAGGGTAAAGGACCGGCACATTGCCCACCGCCAGGTTGGGATAGTCATGGGCCCACAGTCCGCGGTCCTTGCCCGGCGTCCATTCCTGGGTGCCGTGAGTACCGAGATGAATAATCGCATCGCTGCCAAAGATTTCTCGAAGATAGAGATAGAAGGCCATGTAAAAATGTCCCGGCGGCTGTTTCAGGTCGTGAGTGCTTTCCCCGACCTTGTCCGCCCGCGGCGGCTGCGGTGTGAACAGGAATTTTCCGGTCTGCACCATGGGAATGACGAACTGTTGCGCCCCGTTAATCTTCCGCACGCTCCAGTGATCTTCCGGCTTCCCCCAGTAGTCTGTCATCTCGCGGGAGATCTTTTCCGGCAGGCCGTCAAGCCACTCCCGGTAGCGGCTGACCGGCAGGGACACCGCCCATCCTTTCATCAGCAGCTCGTCCAGGGTTTCCGGCCGGTAGTAGCCGCCCAGCATGGCTTGGGCCTTTTCAATAATCTCATTTTCCGTAAGTATATCAAGTTCATATTCTGCTTTCTTCATGTCGAACATGATGTTTTCGATACTCTGCGGCACATTCAGATTGGAGGCAGACAGGTTCTTCTCGCCGCCGGGGCTGTTCCAGAACAACAGCGCGACCTTCCGTTCCTGCGGATCGGAGTGGCGAAGCCTTGCGATCTTCATGAACCGTCCGACCAACAGGTCGAGCTGCTCCTCTATCGGCACCGGGTCGCCGTCTTCAACGGCGCCCAGCACCAGGGGATCGCTCATGCCCCAGCCTTCCGGCGTCGCCATCAGGGAGGCCACCGTCCGCATCTCCACTCCCTGGGGGTCTTCACGCCAGTCCGCCGGGGTACCGGCCCGATGGGTCAGGCCCATCACCACCGGAACATCAAGGTCGAGAAACTCTTTCTTGCGGGCGTCGCCGGACAGCATATGGGTCATGTTGACGAGCATGTCCGGACTGGCCCCGGCAATCATGGAAGTAATCCCATCCGGCTGCCGCCAGTTAAACCAGAACAGCAGGGGGATGCCGCCGGCCGCTTCCACCTTGTCCACAACGGCTTCAAGCACCTTAGTCTGAGCATTGGATAGATAGCTGGAAGAAATGGCCACCGCCATCACCGGCGCATCCTCCTCCCAACGCCTCTCGCCCCAGGCCAGATAGGCCTGCAAAGTAGCGAAAGGCACCGGGGCGTCCGGATGATAAAATCCGGTCGCAGGCAGCGGCACGGCGGCCGGAATCGACGCCATATCCGCCCCCCCTTTCCAGGCGGAGATATAGCGCATCATATTGACAAAATTTTCCTCGCCTCCCGCATCATAGTAGGCAGATAACCGTCCGGCCACCACCCGGTCCAGATTACCGGACAATGGCCTGCCCCCGCCTACCACAATCCACGGCGTGGTTGTGCCCTCAAGCGCCTCCTTCATATGCTCCATGACCCGGGCCCGGTCACCGCCCCGCGGCGTATCCAGGATCACCAGATCGGCACTGAGCCAGTCCTGCGGTTTCCCTTCTGCCGTTTCGATATATTTGCCCGATACCTGCACCCCGGCGTCCTGTCCCCAGGCCCTGAGGCGCGTGATCTTGGACGGCAAGACAAAGTTATTAGTGATCACCGTGACATGAACGGGCTTAGAGTTGCCGGCAAAGGCCGTGTCCGGGGCAAAAACGCCCCAGACCAGCAGCCCCAAAAGGGAAAACAACAAGACGCGCATGGATCAGAAACTCGCCGTTACGCCGAAACGATATTGCCGTCCGGGTTCGGCCAGGCCGAACAGATCTGATTTTTCCGCCAGCCGTTCATCGAAAATATTCTCTATCCCGGCCCGGACCAGCAGGCCATCCCTGAGCGGCATGACAAAATCCAGGTGATGCAGGCTATAGGTAGGCGTATATTCCCCGGAACTGTCATATTGCCGGCCGACAAATTCGGAACGGAACCTCAGGTTGCCCTGCTCCATGAACTGCCAGTTGAGGGAAATATTACCGCTGTGCTCCGGACGGGATTCGAGCGGATTACCAGTTCCCCGATCTTCCGCATCCAGATAGGTATAGTTGCCGTCCAGCTGCAGATCGTCGGTCAACCGGACCGTCAGGGACAGTTCGATCCCTTTGATACGGGCTTCGTCCACATTCTGGTAATAGCGGATTTCCCGGCCCCGGACACCACAATCGGAAACACAGACGCTCTGCACCAGATTTTCCAGATCGTTCTGGAACAGGGTGGCGCTGACGGCCCAGCTTTCCCGGTCATACTGAACACTCATTTCCCAGCTTTTGCTGCGCTCGGGATCAAGCGCCGGATTGCCGAAGACCCAGAAGCGGCCGCCGGCGGCGAGCACCTGATAATCCGCAGAAAGCTCTGTCAGGGACGGGGCGCGGAACCCTTCGCCGTAACCGCCCTTCAGGACCAGATTGTCCGTTACCTCATAGACCGCATAGAGCCGGGGACTGCTTTCCCAGCCGTAGACATCATGATGATCGAAACGGATGCCGCCGACCAGCGACAGTTTTTCCAGCACAGAAACCTCATCCTGCACAAAAACAGAATTATGCTGAACTGTCGTCACTCCACTGGCGGACGCCACATCATCGAACAGCTTTTCTTCCCGAAGCTGGCCACCGACTGTGAAACGGTTGCCGTCAATAACATTCAGGGACACGTGGCCGTCAACCACATTATCCTCCAGTCCCTGGGACCGGGTCGGCGTACTGCCGTTGGTGCGCTCGTTGTCCCGGTTGGCGGAAGACTGGTACGCATTGAATTTCACATCGCCCCAGCTCCAGTTGCCATTGTAGCTGAGCGCAATCTGTTCCCGGGAAATATCGTCCGTATTGGTATAGCGTGCCGTATCCCGCACCCGGTCATCCTCGCTGCGGCTGTAGACCAGGTCTACCCGCTGCCCTTCCACCGGCGTCCAGATCAGCGACGCCCGGCCCGCCAGGGATTCCCGACTTTCCACTTCTGAAACAGCGTCATCCTCGGGAGTCGGCAGGTTGGCGCGGTCAAACAACTGACCGGCAAGGGTAAAGGACAGCTTGTCCTGGATGAGCGGGCCTGCAAAATAACCGCCGAATTTATAGGAAGACCCATCGCCGCCGCGTTCCAGTACGGTGCCGTCGGCGGTCACTTCGCCGGAAAACTCGCTGGACGGCACCCGGGTAATGACATTGACCACACCGCCCAGCGCGTCTGAGCCGTAGAGCGACGACATGGGGCCGCGCAACACTTCGATCCGTTCAATGGCGCTCGGCGGCAGCCAGCTTAGCTCGAAATCGGAATGGGCGACCACCCCGTTGGTTGAACTGATGCGCCGACCGTCGAGAAGATAGAGGGTATGCTCCACCGGCATGCCGCGCAGGCTGATGCCCTTGCGGGTCTGGCCGACGGCCGTCACGGTCACCCCCTGCTCCGCTGTAAGCGCATCGGTCAGGTCGTCGACGAACCGCAGTTCCAGATCCTGCCGGTCTACCACGGATATACTGGCCGGCGCCGTACGGAGAGACTGTTCGTGGCTGGTGGCAGTGACGACAATCTCCTCCACAGCTTCCTCTGCGGCGGCCGAGCCGGAAAGAGCGGTAAAAACTGACAATGAAGAAAATAAAATGGAAGGGAATGGCCCCTCGCCCCTGAAATTCATAAACATGCGTAAATCCTGATAAAATAATATGTTATAACGTTACATTTGTTATGTTGTTACATATTATGACTCGCCCGGTCAGCGCAAGATGTTTTTGCGAATTATTTTCGATTAGCCGGTAATGGGAAGGCTTGCGCGAGCGGGAACAGGACCCTGCAGGGGCTTGCCTTGCAAGGAATAAAGTTAAGCAGATTTTTGAGAAATGGTGCGATGGGCGTCAGGAGGAAAGAATGAAATATGCACTTCCCGTGCGCGGTTTTTATGACCGCGCGTCATGGACGGACGGACACCCCCAGAATCCTGCATGTAGACTACAGCTACCAGTTCCAGACCACCACACAGAAACTAAGCAGCAGCCAATCCGGTCGACTGCTTTTTTTCTAAAAAGCCAAAGAAATCAGTTACCCGCAGATAATGTCGCCGATATAGTGGGGACAACTCGGGACGAATAACAAATACCATTCACAAATCATGAACAATTCAAGACAGAATATTTCCGACAATCTTGAGCGCTTTTCCGGTATCAGCCTCATCATCGGCGGCGCCCGCTCCGGCAAAAGCCGGTTCGGCGAACAGCTGGCGCTGGCTCTGGACAATCGCCCAACCTATCTCGCCACCGCCGAATCTCGAGACGAGGAAATGCGGGACAGGATCGCAAAGCACCAGAACGATCGCGGCACTCACTGGATCACCATAGAGGAACCCCTGGCCATCGCCGAACAGCTGAAAGGTCAGGAAACCGTCCTGATTGACTGCCTGACCCTGTGGCTCAATAATCTGATGGAACATCAACTGGATATTGACGATGAAACAGAAAAGCTTGTGGAGGTCCTTCAGCACCACCGGGGCAATGCCATCATGATCAGCAACGAAGTCGGGCTCGGCATCGTACCGGACAATGCCCTGGCCCGGAGCTTCCGCGACCAGGCCGGACGCCTCAATCAGCATATAGCCCAGGCTGCGGACCATGTGTTTTACATGGCCGCCGGCCTGCCGATGGTCCTGAAGCGGGACGGCCGGCCCACTTGGGGAGAAGGGCTGTGAGCAAGATTTCTCTCAACAGCCGCGAAGAGTTCTTCCGCGCCCTTGACAACCTGCCCGCACCGGACAGGAGATGCATGGACTATGCCCGGACCCGTCAGGACAGTCTGACCAAACCGCAGGGATCCCTTGGCAAGCTGGAAGAACTTTCCATTTTCATGGCCGGGTGGCAGGGCAAAGAACACCCCCGACTGAATCAGATATCCTGCCTGGTCTTTGCCGGCAACCACGGTGTCACGGCGCAGGGCATCTCTGCCTATCCGCCGGCAGTCACCAAACAGATGGTGCAGAATTTTGAGAATGGCGGCGCCGCCATCAATCAGCTCTGCATAGCCGCCGGTGCAAAACTGCGGGTCATCAGCCTGGATCTCGACCATCCGACCGCTGACTTCACCAAAGCCCCGGCCATGAGCGAAGAAGAGCTTTGCCGGGCCCTGCAAACCGGTGCCGACGCCGTGCCGGACGACTGTGATTGCCTGCTGCTGGGAGAAATGGGGATCGGCAACACCACCGCCGCCGCAGCCCTGTCGCTGGCGCTGTTCGGCGGCGACAGTGGGCAATGGACCGGCCGCGGCACCGGGCTTGCGAAAGATAAACTGGCCCACAAGGCGGAGGTTGTGGAAACAGCCGTCCGCCGGCACAGTCCCGAAATCAGTGACTCCTTCGAGCTGCTGCGCTGCCTGGGCGGGCGCGAGCTGGCCGCGATTGCCGGCGCGGTAATCGCCGCTCGCCAGTACCGGACCCCGGTCCTGCTGGACGGGTTTATCTCTACCGCCGCGGCCGCCGCGCTGACCATAAGCGCCCCGGATATACTGGATCACTGCCAGGTGTCCCATCTGTCCGTCGAGCCCGGTCATCGCCATCTGATCGAGACACTCGGCAAATCACCGATCCTGCAACTGGACATGCGGCTGGGGGAAGCGTCCGGCGCCGCCGTCGCCCTGATGATCCTACGCGCCTCGCTCGCCACCTATAACGGCATGGCCAGTTTCGAAGAGGCCCATGTGTCGAGGTCATTGCAATGACCGGAACAACGGAAGAAGAGAAGCAGCATAAAAGCCCCTCCCCGGTCCGGGATATAGCGGCGGCCCTCATGGTGCTGACCCGCCTTCCTGTATCATGGGAGAAATTATCAGACCATCCGCCGGATATTTCCCGCAGCCTTTGGGCCTATCCGCTGGTCGGTTTGCTGGTTTCCGCGGTTGGCGGATTGATGTACTGGGGCGCCCAGATGCTTCTGCTGCCGCCCCTTGTCTCTATCCTGCTGGCCCTGGCGGCCATGATGGCGTTCACCGGCGCTTTTCACGAAGACGGGCTGGCCGATGTGGCCGACGGTTTTGGTGGCGGCCTGACGCGGGAGCGCAAGCTGGAAATCATGCGCGACAGCCGTGTCGGTACATACGGCGCCCTCGCCCTGCTGATTTCCATAGGCCTCAAGACGGTCGCCCTGGCTGCCATGAGTGTTAGTGGCGCCATCGCAGCGTTGCTGGTCAGCGGTGCTATGAGCCGCCTGATGATTGTGCTCGCCCTGCGTTTATTCCCTCCCGCCCGCAAGGACGGGCTCGCCGCCGAAACGGAAAAGCCGACAACGGCCCGGCTCACAGGGGCACTCGGAATCGCCCTGCTGCCCGGTTTGCTGCTGCTCCGGTGGCCGGCCGTCCTGCTGTGCCTGCTGCTGTCCCTTGTTGTAGCCTACAGTCTGGGAAAACTCGCCGTCAAACAGGTGGGCGGTATTACCGGCGACATCCTTGGCGCGATCCAGCAGATCAGCGAAATCGCCATATTGCTCGGCCTGCTCTCCTTCGGGCATTTCATGTCATGAGTATCATCGATTATTATCTGGTCCGCCATGCCCCGGTTGCGGGCGCCCGGGAACATCTCTACAAGTCCGGTAACGAACCGGCGAACCTGTCCGATGCCGTCTCTCTCGACTGGCTGGCGGATCAACTACCCGACCATGCGCAGTGGTTTTCAAGCCCGTTGCAACGGACCCGGCAAACGGCCGATGCGCTCAGGGAGCGAAAACCCGGGTCGGCAGAACTGACCTCGTCGCCACAGCTGACAGAACAGGATTTCGGCGACTGGTACGGACTGGATTTCGATCATCTTTGGCCAAAGATCAAGCGCCTCCCACCCCACAACTGGTCGCTGTTGGCAGCACACAGCCTACCGCCGGGCGGAGAAGCCTTCACAGACGTTTGTGAGCGGGCGAGCCACTTTATGAAAGACCAGACTGGTTCCGGATCGTCAACGCCACGGGTAATCATCACCCATGCCGGGGTCATCCGGGCGATCCTCGGATATTGTCTTGGCCTGTCGCCTGACCTGGCCCTGAATTTCGCCCTCGACACCCTGTCGCTGACCCACCTGCAATATAGCCCGAAAGATTTCCACGGCGGGCACTGGCGCCTGGTGCGGCTCAACCATACCGGAGCGGTCTAGAAATCAATGCCCCGCACCGGCTGGAACCCGGCGTCAAAGGGATGTTTGACATTCGTCATCTCCGTCACCAGGTCAGCGACCCCGATCAGTTCCTGCGGCGCATCCCTGCCGGTAACAAAGACGGAACAGTCTTTGTGCCGGGATAACAGTCCCTTGATTACTTCCTCAACCGGCAGATAATCGTTCCGCAGGACAATATTCAGTTCATCCAGCACCACCAGGTCATAGTCGCCGCTGCGCATCATGTCGAGCCCCACTTCCCAGGCGGCGCGGGCTGCGGCAATATCCCGTTCCCGGTCCTGGGTATCCCAGGTAAAACCTTCGCCCATCACCCGGAAATCCACCATATCCTCGAAGCGTTTGAAAAACAGACGCTCCCCGGTTTTCCATTTTCCCTTGATGAACTGCACCACGCCTACCTTTCTGCTCCAGCCCAAGGCACGCAGGATGGTGCCGAAAGCGGCCGTGGTCTTGCCCTTGCCAGAGCCGGTATTGACCATCAGCAGGCCGCGTTTCTGCTGTTCTTTTCCCGCCATTTTTTTGCGATGAGCGGCCTGTTGTTTTTTCATTTCTGCGCGGTGCTGTTCGTTTTTATCCTGAGATGTCATTCTTCACCCTCTCAACTGTTGTGCAAGCCTGTTCCAGGCTTCCTCGCTTCCCGGCACTCCGAAACGAAGCCAGGATGGATGATCCGGAAAGGTGCGGACATAAATACCCGCCTGCGCCAATTTACCAGCTTTCCCGGCCGCATCCTCCGCCTCTGTCAGACAATAGAGAGACGTTGAGCCCGTTATGGAATACCCATATTTTTCAAGAAGTTCCTGCAACCTTCTCATCTCCCCCGCAAGCTGTTCACGCATTGCTGAAATCCAGGACAGGTCCCGGTAGAAATGCCCGAAGACCCGCAAAGTCAGCGTGGAAATCTCCCACAGCTGACAAAGATTGTTCAGTCTCTGGCTCACAGTTCCGGACGTCACAACCGTGCCAAGGCGCAGGCCGGCAAGTCCGGAAAATTTGCCAGCCGAACGCAGAACCACCAGACCGTCCGACAACGGAAAGGTCAGCAGGCTGAGTGCGGGATCGATATCGGCAAAGGCTTCGTCGACAATGACCATACCACCCCGCTCAATATGCCGCATGGACAGCTGATAGAGCTTTTCCGTGTCGAACGTTTGGCCATCGGGGTTATTGGGGTGAGTCAGGACAAGAATTGATCCCCCCGGCAGACCGGTCAGACCGTCCCAGTCATAGGGCTTAGTCTCCACCTGAAATCCGGCAGCGGACCAGGACCGCAGATGCTCGCTGTAGGTGGGACCGGGAACAATCACTTTCCGATTGGTCTCAAAACAGCGCGGCAAAAGTTCTATGGCCGCCTGGGATCCGGGCGTGAGAATGATCTTCTCCGCCCCGACGCCGAGATAGTCAGCGCAGGCATCCCGGCAGAACACCATGTCAGCCTGACCAGGCAGACGCCGGACAGCCTGTTCAAGTTCCGCGGAGGATATTTTTTCCCGCCATGGCCAGGAATGGGGATTGATCCCGGTGGACAGGTCAATCCAGGGCTGTGGGGCGTCGGGATAGTGTTTTTGGACCTGCTGCAGGTCGCCGCCGTGAACTCTGTGATTCATAACAAGACTCCCACGCTCAAGACTACGCCGGCCATCACTCCAAAGGCGACCTTGGTTAGTTTCAGCGCCTCTTTGATATCCTGCCGAATGAGATCATACCGGCCAGTGCCCATATAGGCCCCGTCAACCTCTTCCTCACCATAACGTCTAGGTCCACCAAGCCGGAAAGACAAAATATTGCCCAAGGCTGCTTCGGGCCAGCCCGCATTGAGGGACAGATGCCCTGCCGCCTGCTCCATCGTCTTCACAAAAACCTCCAGGAGCCCGAAACGCCTTGTCAGCCTGCCCGCTACTATAAACAAAACCGCTGTCAGCCGCGCCGGCAGGAAATTCGCCAGGTCATCGAGCCGGGCCGCGGCCTTGCCAAAAGTTTCATACCGGGGTGATCGGTGCCCGATCATGCTGTCCGCTGTATTGATCGCCTTATAGCCCACAAGCCCGGGCAAACCGGCAACAAGAAACCAGAAAGCGGGCGCCATGACACCATCGGAGAAATTTTCCGCCAGGCTTTCCACCGCTGCCCGGTTCACCCCGGCTTCATCCAGTTGCGCCACATCCCGGCCGACAATCCGGGCAACCGTCTGTCTGCCGCTTTCGGTATCGGGACTGTCCGCCACCGCCAGCACATGGTCATACAGGCTGCGCGCCGCCAGCAATGTGCTGGCCAGAACTACTGTCACGATCCAGCCCCCCCAGACCGGCAGCAATGTAAAGGCGACAATCTCAACAGCCACGGCGAGTAGAATCCAGAACATCAGGTAAACCGTCAGAGAAAATAGTCCGCGAATGAAATTCTCCCTTTTCCCCGCCGTCTCCCAACGATTGAACTCACGCTCAAGAGCGGCCAGGGAACGCCCCATCAGAACCGCCGGATGGGGGATGCGCCGATACAGCCATTCGGGGTCGCCGGTCAAGGCATCCAGCGCCAAAATAAAGAAAAGCGCCTGCGCCGGGATCATTCGGACGCCTCCGCCGCGTCTTTTGTCCCCGTTTCCAGCTTTTGCAGTTCCTCAAGGATATAGTCAGCGGCCTCCGGCAGGAAAATGCCATTGCACGACAGATAACGGCCCGGTACATAAATGGTGGGTATATCAGACAGCATGCGCCTGACCATGCCATGTCTTGAGATACTCCAGCTGGAATTATGGTTGGACTGCATGTCAAAAAAACTGCCAATAATCAGGTCTGGCTTTCGACTGGTCAAAAGCTCCAGCGGAGTCTGCTGCCAGCCGGAATAACCGAATTCATCGGCCATGGTCCGGAAGCCCGCCAAATTGAGCAACTCATTGACATAAGTACCCTTGCCGGCGGTAAAACCGCTGGGAGTCAGGTAAAGGACAAGTTCCGATCGCCTGGGCAGGTTTTCCAGTCTGTCAAACCGGCGGTTAAGCTCCGCCACTTTCTCTGCCGCACGCATTTCCTGTCCCAAGGCCCTGCCAAACAGGCGAATGTTATTCAGCAGAGCCTCCCGGCTATAGCCGAAACCGGCGGACGCAATATAATAACCGTTGCTGGCCAGATAGTCCCGAAAGCCCGACCCTGCCCAGTAGCGGGCAACCACGTCGGGCTTAAGCGCCAGAATTTCCTCTAACGTGGAACGAAACTGCGGCAGCCCCTCAGCCTGTTCCCGGTAGAAACTGTGCACGTCTCTGGCTTCATTGGACAGGGCAAGGATCTGGTCCCGATCCGCCAGTGCCAGCACATACTGATCGGAACAATAATCCAGGGAAACGACGGTGGGCTTTTGGCCCTCCGCCGCGATAAGATTTTGTGACAACAGAAGCGCCGCCCCGAAACAGATCAGACATTTCAGGGCGACATGTCTCATGATCAGAACCCTGTCCGGACACCGAGGTAGAAGGAACGGTCCGGTGTGCCGTAACCGGATACCTGCTGATATTCCTCATCCAGCACATTGTCCACCCGGCCGAACAGCTCGATGCTGTCGGTCACCTGGTATTTGGCACGGAAGTCGACCCGGCTCCAGGCGTCAACGGGCGGTGCGTAGGGATCAGTCTCTTCGCTGTTATGGGTAATGCTGAGGGCCAGATACAGACCTTCCACGGCCTCCCATTCCAGCTGGCCGAAGATCATATGCTCCGGTACGCGGACCAGCTGTTCGCCGGTCTCGCCGTCGGTGGCGTCGGTCCAGGTGTAGTTGGCGCTGAGGCGCAGGGTATCGAGAACCTGGGCGTCGAGGCGCAGTTCCAGGCCTTGGGTTTCCACACGGGCGATGTTGTCATAGCCGGCCGTATAGGAGAAATCGATCATGTTATCGATGTCCTGGTGGAACCAGGTGGCAGCCACAAACAGCCGGTCCTCAAGCAGATTCTGTTCGATGCCGATTTCCCAGCCTTCGGATTCCTCCGGCTGCAGTCCAAGGTTCGGCTCGGACAACCCGCAGAAAGTGCAGATATAAGTGAGCTGGAACACGCTCGGCGCCTTGAAGCCTTCGCCCCAGTTGGCAAAGACCTTGGTGCCGCTGTCCGCCATGTAATAGGAAGCGGTGAGACGAGGCGTCGTGGTGTCGCCATAGCGGTTATGGTCATCATAACGCAATCCGGCGGTCAGTGTCAGGCCGCCCAGTCCTTGCCAGCTTACTTCACCGACCAGGCTGTCAATATTGAATTTTTCGTCTGTCACCGTTTCCGCCGCGGTTTCCTCGTGCTGGGCACCGAAAGACAGGGTCAGGGACGGGTCGATCTCATAAACGCCGAAATAATCGGCATTCCAGCGCGTCCCTTCGGCCAGATAGCTTTGAACACCATTAGAGAAATTTTCCCGGTCTGTTTCGGAGTAGTTGGCAGAGAAGGTATTGCGGAACTTGCCGTCGTCCAGGTCATAAAACCATTTGCCGCCGATCAGAAACTCCTCAGTATAACCGACTTCGTCGCCGTCGGCCGGTCCCCAGCTGTCATATTCATTGCGGCTTTTAGCGTAACGGGCAACAAGTTCTGTATCGAAGTCAGGGGCGATTTCCGCATTGACCTTGCCGCGCAGGGTATAGTTCCAGTATCCGTCGGCTTCGGTATTGCCGTCGTTTTCATCGGCCTTGGAGATGCCGTCGGAATCAATGCCGCTGATCCCCAGGCTGAATTTCAGCCTGTCACTGCCGCCCAATATCTGACCGGTGCCGCGCCATGTGTTATAAGAACCGCCTTCGGCGGTCAGGGAACCGCCAAAACCTTCTGCGCCTTCCCGGGTGATGATATTGATCACACCGCCGATAGCGTCAGAGCCATACAGGATGGACTGGGGACCTTTCAGAACCTCGATCCGCTCAATGCCATTGGCTTCCAGATTGGAAAAATCATAACTGCCGCCGGGGGTGGAGACATCATTGGCCTGAACGCCGTCAATCAGGATTACGGTCTGTTCACTGGAAGCACCGCGAATACGGATCGAGGACGAACCGCCAAATGACCCGTTGCCATTCAGCGATAACCCGGGCACGGACTGCAGGATATCCTGCACGAAATAATTCTGCCGGTTTTGGATATCCATTTCGCTCAGCACCTCTATGCTGCTGCCCACCCGGGACAAGGGTTTTTCATAACGGGTGGCGGTGACGACAATTTCCTCGGCAATGTCCGTGACATCCTCGGCCAGGGCCGCCGTTGACACAGCGGTACCGGCCAAAAGTGCGAAAGTTGAAATTCTGATACTTCTTTGGGATAACATATAAATACTCCTCCAGCGCCCCTCGGGGCATTTGTTTTCATTCTGCTGATTGGAGTATTTCTGAAGTCGAGAGACACTCCGCACAAGCAACGGGTGTCGCCTGCACGGATGACCGCTCTGATCCATTAACCCGATGGCCAGAAGGACGACCGGACGGCAGGTTTCCTGGCTTCCGGATCCTCACTTCCGCCCGACCTTCCCGGATATTTATCCAGTGGTCAAAAAACGGGGCTTTAGCTCGCCGGTTACAGTTGCGGGTACAGCCATGGTCTTGGGGATTTTTCCTCACCATGTTCCCTTTTACCCCCTCGCGGGGCACCGTCCACGTCGGGTTATACACAGGGTTTCTATATTGTGCAATGCAAGGAAGCAATTTTATTTGGTCATTATGGGTGCCAAGTGGTGCCGGCCCCGCCATGTCTTCACCAGAACCCTGCGCGCCTTCTCTGAACAGGTCCGAGGCGAAGGTTATGACAGTTTCGAGATCACTGTTTGAGCCGGGGCGGCGCGGAACAGAAGGTGGCCCACTGTATGAAAGATGCGGGAATGCCGTGATCGGCAGTGGAGGACCGTCAGGGATGGAAACTAATCAGTCTCCACAGATTACCAGGGGACGCGCCGCCGGCGTTTCCGGTGATGGATCATATCGGAAAAGTGCTCCGCTCCAGTTACGCCAACAGCGAACCGCACCATCCGCTCTATACCCTTCAGTTCTTCCCCGGATTCCTCACGAAGCAGGAAAACCGCAAATTGCGGCTCAGGACGATCTAGACATATCTTGGCAAAGGACGTTGTTGCGGCTGAGAGGCACCGGAAAGTGTCCGTCTTACAACATGTTAGCTGAAAAAGTGCGCAGCAACTGCGCACTTTCTATCCCACAAACCCTTTTCACACCAGATCGAAAAACATAAAGAGGGTCTAGTTCCCTGGTGCGCCACCGATGGCCTGCCAAATAATTCTAAAACAAAAACACCCACTTAATGATGAGGCGTTTAAGTGGGTTGCGGGGAAAGGATTTAGACAAAAATTGGAGCACCAAGATTGAAGCCTGTCCACGTGAAGTAAAAGGCTTCTGCCGCTACAATTTACCGAACGGCTGTAGAAGTTGAATTGTGAACAGTCCCCTTACATCCAGAATACAAGGTAAAATATAAATCCCAGCAAAAATAGAACCACTGCATAACAGCATTTATGCAAAAAAGGGGCCTGATATTTCATAACATCAAGCCCCAGGTTTCCAGCAGGATGAAAGGGATCGGGAGTTTCAAAATCACAAAACACCCTGTGGCGTAGGAATATAAGATCAATTAAAAAAACCGATCAAAATGAATGTGCTCCACATTTACTTTATGTTTTATGGCCAGCATCTGCAGGGTTGCCTGAAGCATTGGCGGAGGTCCGGCGATGTAATACTCATAATCCTGTAATTTATCGCCAAGCAACCCTTCTACCGATTCATGGATAAAGCCTACCGGCCCCACCCACATATTGTTGGGGTCCATTTCAGGCACAGAGATGGAGGAATGAAAAGTTATGCGATCCCCGAAACCCGGCAGCAAGCGCAGATAGTCATCACCGCATATATCCGCAGGCCCCCGCCCTCCAAAAAAGAACCTTATACGCCGCTCCTTGAAGGCTGGGTGATAGGCTGCCGCTGTGGCAATGGAGATAAGAGGAGCAAGGCCCGACCCGCCGGCAACGCAAACAATTTCCCGGTCGATATCCTCTCTGAAATAAGCCAGTCCATAGGGCCCGTCCAGGGTAATTTTCTGCCCGGGCCTTATATGATCAAACAAATATTCGCTGCCCTTTCCTTCCGGCACTCTTTTTATGAGAAAGCGCCATTCACCCTCTTCATTTGGCTGGCTACACATGGAATAGGCCCGAGGTCCGGGTACGCCAGGCAGATGCAAAAGCATATATTGCCCAGGCGCGAATCTTGCCTGCTCTGCTGTTTTAAAACTGAATTCACGCATATCATGGGTGACATCCCGTATTGACACGAGTTCGGCATCCCGAGCCAGTGGTTGAAACAATGGCAGACAGCTCTGGTCAAGACGAACCTTAATCCTGCAATCCGATACGGGCCGGGACTGACAGCCGAGCTTTAAGCCCTTCCGATGATCGCGCGGTGTCAGGGCGGGCGCCTCGGCCCACAATGAGCGGACTTCGCCCTCCAACACCTCGAACCGGCAACTACCGCACTGGCCGACATTGCATTCGTAAGGAAAGGCGATCCCTGCCCTCAGGGCTGCCCTAAGCAAAGTATCTTCCTCTCCGCACTCAAAAGAGGTACCGGAATTTTCAACCACTATTTTATACACTTGGCCTCTCTCCTTGACTTATGCTGAAAGACCCAGACCCGCCCGGAAGGACCAGCTGTCCCGCTTGGCGTCATCTGCAGCAGAGGGGCTGTCCGGCATCGCAGCACAAAAAGCGTCGATTGCAGCGTCTCCCAGAGGCACCCATTTCTCGACCCAGTCATCAAGGATATCCTGATTGGACTCTGTCTCCTGCATATACTGCACCAGACCGGTCGTCCATCGACGTGACCTTTCGCTGTCCACCAACTGGGCGTCAACCAGGAAACCCAGCAGGGTATCGTCAAACCTGCGCGCAGCATGTCCGAACTGGCGGAGGAAAGCTTCATCCACCGCAGGCTTCAGCACCAGATTCACAGCGACAAAGGTTTCCCCCCAGTCATAGGCGATGAGTGCTTTCTCAAGAAGCTCGCGAAAACCCTGCCAATGGGAGGCGTTTTCCCAGATATCCCGCTCATTCTCACCAAATCCGTAATCCGGCCAGACCAGTGAAAGCTGCCTGGTACGGTAGGCCAGATGCGACAACCACCTGAGGCTGTCTGCAGCCTGGAATGTAGAACAGTTGGAAATCGTACTGGCCGGCGCTATTTTGGTCATATAAGCGGATGCCATTTGCAGACCGTGCATCAGATAACGTCCTGGCGTATACAGTTTTGCCAAAACATCCACCCATTGCGGTTGCAGGCCCTGGTCGTGCTCGAGATCGTCAAATTCTTTGATCAGGCCGTCAATATAGTTTTCCTGGCCGTCCTGAATAATGTTATAGGTCCGGTAAACCAGTTCGTCAGGATCACGAAATCCATCCCAGTCATCATGGTTGAGCGGGCTTCCTTCCCGGTATTGACGGAACCACCGGTTCATAAAAATATCCGGGTCAAGCTCCCAGGGACAATCGGGGTTATCTGTACTAAAGTGCAGTCCCGCTGAAACGATTTCATACTCACTAGGTCTCCTGCGGTTCTTGCTCAAATAGCTCCAGGTTTTCAAAGGTTTCATTTTTTCCACTGTCTCCGTCATGATCTGCTCCCTAAATTTTGTCCGTTACATTTTTGTCGCAAAATAAAAACGGATATATTCCTGTTCCGCTTCAATCTGGCCCGAGAAGGATGCCAGAACCACTTCAAGTTCCTGCATGTCAAACGGCCTTCCGAGGATTTCCTCCATCGTTTTTCGACGTATGACACATTCATGGTCGGTCTCGACACGGACATAGGCTGACCGGTCTTCGACATTGAATTTCTTGTCAGGATTGTCCTCTTCCAAGGCGTCGACGGCCGCACTGGCCAGTTCTCCCGCCCGGAAGATCGGTCCGACCCGATTATGTTTATGCGCATCTTTAATATTGCTGCTCATTGATATTTCTCCTGAAATAGACTGCCTGTCATGCCGCAGTGAAATATGGCGTGACGCCGTCGACATTCACATAAATATGGTCGTCCCGAACCTCTGTCGGGTAAATGGCGAGCTTGCAACCGGTCGGGTTAATGCCCTCTCCGGCTTCCACATCAAATTGCCACAGATGCGCGCGGCAAGTCAGAGTCTTCCCCTGCAGCGTGCCTTCCTCGAGAGGAATTTCCTGATGCGGGCATATGCCCTGTACGGCACTGACATACCCTCCATCCCCATGAATTATGAGGACTTCGTGACCGTCAACCTCAAACATTTCCATTTCACCTTCCCACAGGTCATCGAGGGAACATACTTTTGTAAAAGGCATCTATCTTTCTTCTTTCAGCTTAAAATCACTCGTAATAAACTTCGATGGTTTCCATATTCTCGAAACCCGCCTGTTCCACCGTATCACTCCGGTCCACCGGCTCTTCTGCGTCCTGGATACGCACCCGCAGGACGCCCCCTTCCCGGGGTTTGACCCGCCGGTTCAGGGAATGGTGCGCCGCTGCTTCGGCAACCTGGTCCATGGTAAAACTGCTTTCGACCGGGACCAGCTGCAGCACAAAATCACCTTCAAAATTTACAACCAAAGGTACCATCGTCATCTTTCCCACTCCTCTCTAGACCGCTTCTTTGCTGGTTACGTTGTAATTCCAGGCCCAGGCATAATCATGGGCATCCCGGCCGCTTTCTTCCGGCCCCAGCCCCATGTATTTCAACGCCCCTTCAATGGTGGGGGGCTGAATGGCGCCTGACAGGAACCTGTCGATCAGGGACTGGTGTCCGGCGTATCTTTCGGGGTCCTGCTCGAAAATCCAGCGATCCACGAGAGAGCCGAAATGATACCGGCGGCCCTTATAGGTATGGTGGTAATCCTTGAATCCCCATCGTTTGCCGGGCGCGCCGACAATGGGAAGATTGGTCATGTTGCAGATAACCGGCAGGGTTTCAGGTAAAGTGAGATCTTCCCGGCCATGCTTGATGTTTTCCGTAATCACGTCCCAGCACTGCCCCCAGCTGTCGTTCCAGCCCGGGTATTTCTCTTCAAGCCAGTCCCTCTCATCCGGAGAGACGCCAGCGGCCGGGTTCCACCAGACCGTCGGACGCCAGTACCAGACCCCCATGTGCATGCCATGATGGGTGTCGCTCAGCTCCTCCAGGAAAATATCCCAGTACCAGGGCGTATCAAGACCGAGATCCAGCATGTTCCGTTCGAACTGCCCGATGATCCATTCCTCCATGAACTCCTTGAAGGATTTCTCCCGTTTGTCCAGCGGCGTGTAATAGTCCATCATCGGACCGGTCAGCACCGTGAACAGGCGCCAGGACCGCCAGAAAGCGATATCCACCTTTTTCTGGGCCTGCTCCTTGTACCCGTTCTCGATGAGAATTTTCAGAGCCGGCGCGCCGATCTGAGCATGCCGCGCCTCATCGGTCTGGATACTGGAAATCAGGTTGGAAAAGGTCACATCCCCCGCTTCTGCGGCATCCGCTGCCAGCCCCAGGAACTGCATGTTGGTGAAGCCCGTTTCAAAGGCAAATGTCAGCATGATTGCAACGGAAACGGCATCCCTGGTATTCATCATGTCGGCAAACATGTGACGGGCAGCAATGGCCCCCCACTCATTTGTATGCATGGCCTTGTGAGCCCAATCGAATTGTCGGTCCTTGTTGACATATTCATGGGGAAAATAGAGCTGGATCTGGCCATGGCGGGTTTCGTCCATCAAGCCGAATGTCGCCATGTTCCTCATGCCTGGCGCCTTGCCGAAACGGGCCATTCTTGCTTCGGCCATTCCCGCCGCATATTCCTGGACGGCAATGGCGCCATAGTGCGACTTAAGGGTTGAAAGCCACCCCGGATCCGCCCCTTCATAGAATTTCATGCGCCCCAGAGCCGCCTTCACGGAATAGGCCCCTGAATCTTTTTCCCGCTGAACCTTTACATATTCCCGGTAGGTTGTTTTATACGGTTCGTCATAAGTGGACCATTTATCCCTCGGAATGTCGAAACAGTCACTCATCTCCTTTGGAAACAGCTCCTCCTCGGTCACATATTTGGGAGTCCAGTTGGTATCCCGGGCAAGGTCATACCAGTCCGATCTGTTAAGTAATGCCATGTTCTAGTCCTTTCCCTATATTTCTTGTTCCGTCATGATCAGCGATAATCGCGCAAATGATCAATATCGAATATTGCTGACGAAGGTTCTTCGTCCACCGTGCCCCATGAAGATGTCATGTCCAGATGCGTCAGGCGATTGCTGATCGGATTCCATTCCACAACAGTTTTCCACATGGCCTGTCCCGTTTTCGGATCAAAGTCGCGGACATCATCCCAGACGCGCCACAAGTTGCCGCGACGGTCATACATCTCCTCATGCTGCAGATAATAGTTTTCCTTGTCGATATAGATGCGGCGCTTGGAATACTGATAGTTGCCTTCCTTGTCATCAATCTCCAGGATCCAGACCGGCCGCAGTTCCAGCTCGACCCGGTCCATCTGGCATCCGTTCTCGGAACGGGTTGCCGGGTCATACACATGTCCGGTTTCAGGCTGGGCCAGGATAAAGCCCTCCCCCACAAGATTATACTCAAACGACTTCGGATCCGTCTTGAGCCAGTATCCGCGCCATTCGTCCCAGGTAATCTCGAGACCTGCCGCCATCGGATCCTGACCATCCGAGCCGGCAAGCACCCTGGTCCGGCGAAGTCCGGGAATGAAGACCCGGAAATCATCGTCCCGGTCCGCCTCCGCATACCGCAGGCGCACTGCCGCCAGGCCGCGTACGTCAAACGGCTTCAGAAAATACATTCCACCGCCTTCAACAATATTTTCGGTGTTCGGCACGGAGCCATACGGAGGATAATCCTTGCGGCCATGGAATTTCTGCCACCACAGAGCGCCCTCGTATTCACGTTCCAGATTGTTCGAACTGTCACAAACATCAAACTTCACAGGCTTGAATGCCAGATTGTCGATGCTCACGCCATGAGCCACAAACTGCCAGTTCAGCTCCAGCCCGTTTTTTGGGTGAATGAATGGCAGGGCGCCTTGGGTTGCCAGGGCATGCTTCCCTTCCCCGGTCAGAAGATTACCCTCAGGCGTGGCCGTGAACGTCCGCCCTTCCTTTACGGCTTCACGGGTTTCCTCCATCACGCCCCGTTGCATATAGTAGCTGTTGGTGGGGACAATGACAATTTCCTTCCACTGAAACCAGTCGCCTGACTGCAGGCGGTCCATGATGGCCTTGGGCATATAGTCCTTGAGCCACGGGTATTGGGAAATATTATCCTTGTTGATGACCAGGCCGGGTTTAAGATCCGCCGGAAGATCCGCCTTGGCAACAAGGCTCGAGGCGGTATACCCTCTGAGTTCTGCCCATTCCTTTGCGAGCTTCACTGCTTCGGGATCGGAAATCAGCTTGACCCACTCTGCATGTTTCTGTTCGCCTGTTTGCGCAGCATAGGCTTTCCAGTCTTCAACCCATTTTTCCTCTGCATTCGCCATTGTCAGGCTCAGCGCCGAAACCAGGGCGCCCATTGCCGCCATCCTGAAGGTAGTTTGTTTCATTATCTCTCTCCTATATCTCTTCTAAAATTGTACGGTAACGGACGCTTCGATCAGATCGCTGTTCCTGAACAGCCCGACAACGCCCTGCTCCCGGTTTCCGGAAAAGGATATCCATTCCAGACGCGGCCGTATCTTGTCCCCGAAGAAGTTGAAATCCACTCTCTGGCGATGGATGAACCCTTTAAAGTCCATATCCCAGATGCTCAGGCCTTCCAGAGTCAGCTTTTCCTGCATCAGGCCGACACTCCACAGGAACGTCATGTAATTGTGGTTCTTATGGACCCGCGCACCAGAAGCGGAGTAAGGAGCCTGGTACAACAGGTCATCCGGCTGGTTGGTATGGATATTGAAGAACTGGAAGCTGGTGAAAATCGAACTGCGCTGGTCCTTCCAGAACGGCAGCCAGAGGAAATAGTCAAACCCGACCATCACGGACCACTGGTCCCGCTTCACAATGGACTGGGAAGGATCGATCACCAGCGCCGTCGTTCCGGTTTCCTCCTCGCCAAAGGGGGTGACCACCCGCGCGATATTGAAAGGCTTGTCAAATTCATAGGAAAATTCCGCCCTCATGACAGGGGAGACATCCTTGGGTCCAAGCTTCAGCCAGCTCAGTTCCTTTGTCATACTTCCGCCGACAATTTTCTTGCGGAAAGTGTAATCGAGATTGAAATTCAAGTTTAAAGAACAGTCCGGTGCCCCGACAAGGGGATCCGTGCATCCGAAAGGCGCCAGCGGAAACGGCACGCTGCCGGGTGCGGTCGCCAGACTGCGCAGGAAATCCAGATAACCGCCGGGCCCGTGCGCCGCGCCCAAGGTTGTCGCCAGATCCAGCGGAACGACAGCGGCTGAGGTGTTTACATCATTCAGAGCCGAGCCGATCACCAAATCCGAACCCTGCAGGGCCACGACGGGCAGTTCCTGATGACCATAAAACCAGTTCAGGGTCCAGTCGGCATCGAGCGCCTCGAACTTCAGCCGCGCGCCCATATTGGGATGCTCAAAGCTGAATTTATCCGCTTCCCTGTCAGCAAGATTAACCCCGATGAATCCCAGACCGAGTCCGGATTTGCTGTCAATCAGGTTCGGGAATGGGAACCCGAAAATCCCGCCCGACGCCAAACTTGACGATGTGGGGTTGTTGACGATAAAGCTGCTGTGACGCACTTCCGGCATGAATATCAGTTCCAGGGCGGCCCTCTTCATGCCAATGGCCTCAAAGGGTTTGGCGATGCCCATGCGCCGGAAATCCAGATCAAGGGTCATCATCCAGGACGGCAGGCGCGTATCCACGGCATCCCTTAACACAAACCTCTCCCTGAGATCCTGGGCATGCAGAACATCGAGAAGACGCAGTCCGTCGGACTGTCCCCAGCCCCTCTGGAATTTTCCGATTTTCATGGAAAAACGGCCCTCGGGGTCACGGTATTTGAGAGAAAACTCCCTTAGGATATCCTCGTTGAAATTCCCCAGAACCCGGATTTCGCCGGCACTGGCGCCAAATGGTTCCTCGGGGAAGCCAGAACCGGCGCCGTTGATGTTAAAGCCGAACTGGTCAGTGAAACCCGGCGACGTGAAATCCTGTATACCTCCCTGTCTGATGTCACTGCCGATATCGGGGTACCAGTCGCCCCGCAACCATAAACTTGCCTTCATGGTTATATTGCTTGTCGGCTCCCAGTTGCCGTTCATTTCAACAAGAAAATTTGACGGTCCAGAGGCAAGCCCCTGATGTTCAAGATCATAGGCTGCGGAAAAGCCCTGTTTAACACGTCCACCAATCCACCAGTCGTCCCCCTCCAAGGCCATTACAGGCGAGGCCGAAAACACACCGGCTGCCAATCCCAATAGACTTTTTTGTAATTTGTTCATTATCAGTTCCCTATACTTCCCAGGTTAACGTTATCAACTCCCTGTGTTTTGATGCTGAAAGCTGTCGTTCATCATTGATGTTTCAATTTCTGACGACTTTTTTTCTTTGAAATTTCCGCTTTCAGGATCACCGAAGATTGCTTTCGGTTTGAGGTAAAGAACGGCGGCGGGGACAAAAACCAGCGCCCCGATCATATTCAGAAACAGCACCATACCCAGCAACAACCCCATTTCGGCCTGGAATCGCAGGGCCGAAAACAGGAACCATGGAATAAGCGGCAGAACCATGGTCATGGCAGTAACAAAGATGGCGTTCCCGGATGTTCTGATGGCCCCGCGCACTGCTTCAAAGTGGCGGTCATGTACGCGGGCCTCCTCCCGGATGCGATCCAGCATATAGATGCCGTAATCCACCCCGAGCCCCACTCCCAGGGCTGTCAGGGGAAGTGTGTTGAGGCTAAGCCCGATCCCCTTGAAAGCCATGAAGCTGTAGGTAATGAAATTGGCCGCCGCCAAGCTCGCTATCAGGACCAGACTTACTGAAACCGAGCGATACAGAACGAAAACGCAGAAGGTAATGACAAGGACAATGGCAATAAGAACAGTATTGTTAGAGGCTCTGATTTCATCATTCACAGCCTTGGCAATGCCAATCTGACCGCCGGCAAACAGGAATTTGGCACCATTCCCAAGCGCCGGCTGTTTCCCGAGAAAACCGGCAACCTCGGCAATAACCTTGTCCACTGTCTGGCCGGAGTGGTCCTTAAGCGGAATGGTAATATTTCCGATCTGCCACTCCGGATTGGTATAGGCAGCAAAATCCCCCGGCTCGCCCTTTGAACGGAACAGGTAAATATTGAACCCTATTTCCTCGGTTGTTTCCGGAACAATTTCATAGCTCGGGTCGCCCTCGTACAGGACGCTGTTGATTTTCTTGATTACAGGCACCAGGCTCTGGGCGGGCCGGGCCTGGGGGACGGTTTCATAGACATGGCGATCCAGAGCCTCTATTCGATGATAGACTTCAGGATCAAGCATGGTGTTGTCGCCTCCCTCGATATAGACCTGCATCAGGTCTGTTCCAAGGCCGGAGAAACTTTTGTTCAACGCTTCATTGTCGCGGTTATACTGATCCCCGGGCCACAATATCGGGCTTCCCGTGGCATCACCGATTGTCAGATATCCCGACCCCCACAGGCCGCCGCCCAGGGCCAGCAGTCCAGCAACCGTCACTGCAAAGGCGTGCTTTTCAAGATTCATTGCAGACCAGACCCGCTCCACCAGATGGATGCCAGTCCGGTATTTGCCGGGCCGCGGCAGCAGGCAGAGCAGGGCCGCAGAAAAGATCAGCGACGGACCGATGGCAAGAAGCCAGATCGTACAAATTACCGCCAGGGCCTGAATGCTCGGAATCCCCACAAGGACCAGAACCGTAAAACCGGCCGCATCGGTGACAATGGCGGCCATGCTCGGGAACATCAGTTTTGCCAGACCATGCTGGACTGCATCGCGCATATGGTGATGTTCGGAAAACTCCTCGAACACCCGTGAAATAAACTGGACACTGTGAGACAGGACAATGGCAAAGATAAATGCCGGCAACAAAATGAGTAACGGATCAAGATTGTAATGCACATACCCCATTGCCCCAAGCCCCCAGAATGTCGCCATGGTTGCGCTGATGATGGGCACGCAAACCCCGATCAAATTCTGGAAATAGACATACAGAATCGCCGCAACAAACAGAACGGATATGGCAAGTATGAGGAGCGTTTTGTCCAGGGCCCTGTAGATGATGCCGAGCAGGATCGGACGGCCCACGGCATAAACCTTGATACCGTCCTCTGCCGCCGCTACCCGGATGTCATCGATGAAATTGACGAGCTGCTCATAATCGGCGCCATCCTTGAAGTCGGCAACGATCATGGCGGAGCGTTCGTCATCGGAAACAAGGAAACCCTGATATTGCGCTTTCACGTTTCTACGGAAAAGCTGCATTTTCTCATCCGTATCAGGCGCCCGACCCCACATCAAGGCATCAATCTGGATACGTCCCCCAGACCCGGTTACCGCCTTGGTCTTCCTCAGCGACAGAGACTGAACGAGATGGCGAATGGTTTCCGGATGAAAGTAAATCTCATCGGAAATCTTCATATAATTTTCCAGAAATTCCCTGTCATAAATGGTGCCGTTTTCATTTTCCAGGGCAATCAGGGTGGTATTGGCACCGCCGAATTGGGTGCCGAATTTCTGGATCAGCTGGACATTCGTGCGCCCGACAGGCAGCATTTCCTCCAGGACAACCTTCAGCGAGAGCCCGGACCAGGCAAAATAGCCCAACAGGGATGAGACCAGCAGAATTCCAGCAATGAACCAAACCGGGAAACGAACGACAAAACGGGACAGTTTCTGTGCAGCCATCTTACTCTCCTTCACTTTCCGGGGAAACGACGGAAGTCACGGAAGCCGGGTCGCCAAGCCTCGCGATCCGGTGGAATCCGGACTGTGAAGAGCGGGCCCTGATCATGTTGCCCTGCAGGCCAACGGCATAAATTGCGCCGTCACGCAATACCTCGACACCATGAAACCACCGGTAGGGCAGTTCCACATCCGGCTCAGCCTCCATCAGGGAAACCCGGGTTCCCTCAAACCGCAACAGAACGGACTGCCCGACGATAACGCCTCGCCCCTGACGGTCAAAGGCAAGATCAAACAGATGTTGTTTCACACCGGTCTCGAGCGGAACAATCCGTCCTGTATCATCGAGGGATATATCGAGGGCAACCCCATCAAGGCCAACTGCGACCGCCCGGTCTCCGGCATATGCAACAGCCGTCAGGGTGGTTTTCACACCGGACGGCAGAATGTGCCAGTTCTCGCCGCCGTCATGGGTTATCGCCACAACACCGAATTCCCCGGCCAGCACCGCAGTGTTCTCATCCAGAGCCTTAATCGCGTTCAGGCGCGGCAGGTCGCGGCCGCTATAGTCTTTCAATTTCTGAGAAATCCAGCTTTTCCCGCCGTCACGGGTGTGCAGGATCGTGGCTTCATGTCCGACCGCCCATCCGTTCCGCTCCGATGAGAAGGAAATATCACGCAGGAAAATTCCTTCGATACGGGCCTGCAGCTCCCAGTCGCGTCCGCCGTTCCCGCTATAAAAAATACCGCCGCGATGCCCCACTGACCAAGCCTTGTTCTCAGACACCATATCTACGCGCCTCAACAGCTCAGAAGTGTCGGATCTTACCCTGTTCCAGTGGCTTCCTCCGTCACTGGTTTGCAAAATTGTTCCATAATAACCGGTGGCTATTCCATGGCGGAAATCATCGAAATCCACATCATAGAGATTATCCGGCACTAGCCTGTAGTCAGGGCTCTGCAGCCCCCCTTCCGGCTCAGAAGCTATATTTTCCGCCAGAACGTTTCCCGGCAAGCAGGACAGAAGGACGATCCCGAAAAGAAATCTGAAAAACACTCCCCCAAAACTTTCGACTCTCCTCTGCAACTTAATATGCAAACACATACAATTATCTCCCAGACAATATTGTATTTATGATATTATGACTTTTTCAGCCTCCGGGACTAAATATGCAAATGAGATGCCAATAACGGTAAATACAGCCGGATAATTGGAAAAAAATTATATTCCCGACCTCTTATGCATTTTTTTATTGTTTGTTTTCAATACATTATAGAACCATTAGGGCGAAGGAAGATAAATTAGCAACAAAATAAATTGCCAGCCTGAAGTTTTTTTGATCTCATTGAAAAAACCAGAGTTCATAATTTTATTAACTTCACTCCCTACCATTAACAAAAATATGAACCTGAGTTCGGAATGTAACAAGGACACCAAGAATGTCAGACACATCCCCAGCAGAGTCCGCTTCCAGCGCCTCAAAAGTCGACACTTCGAGACCATTGATTGATCCCGAGACCTCTGCTCTCCTGCCCCAGATCGGCGACCTCACCGAACGGCTTCACTTCTCGCCCGATGACGGCCGGATCTGGCTTGACAACAGGAGAATGCTCCTGATCGATTCCTATTCCATGGGCGCTTTACGCATTGAGTTGATTGAAGCATTCGGGATCGAGACAGCACGGGGCCTGTTGACAAGAATGGGATATACCTGTGGAACGCGGGATGCGCAGCTTGCCATGAAAGTGCGCAGCAAGCAGGATGACATCATGGATTTATTCCTTGCCGGCCCGCAGCTTCATGCCCTGGAGGGAATAGTCATTGTCGAGCCCGTCAAGCTTGAGATCGATGTCACCAAAGGCAAATTCTATGGCGAATTTGTCTGGCGTGACTCCTCTGAAGGCGAGGTCCACATTAACAACTACGGCATCGGTTCGGAACCCGTATGCTGGATGCAGACAGGATATGCCAGCGGGTATGCCAGCGTGACAATGGGACGTCCCATCCTGTTCCGTGAAGTGCAGTGCAGTGCCCTGGGGCATGAAACCTGCCGAGTGATCGGCAAGCCGGCAAGTGAATGGGAAAATCCGGAAAACGACCTCAAATATTTCAAACCTCAGCCGTTTGTGAACAAAAAAGTGGAAGAAATGGAGCCCGTCACGGTCAGAAAAAGCTCCCTCCCACTCACTCCGAAGGAACGTGTTCCGGATGAATATACGCCCGATGTCAACGCCTTGCCCGGCAAAGAGGAAATCGACAGCCCCTATACGGAAATGGTGGGAGTATCCGCCCGTTTCAGTGCCGCTTGCCACATGCTCTCACGGGTGGCGCCAACTAATGCCACTGTTCTGTTCCTTGGTGAAACCGGGGTCGGCAAGGAAATGTTCGCCAGAACCCTTTACCGTATCAGCAATCGCGCAGACGCCCCGTTTGTTGCCGTCAATTGCGCTGCCATACCTGAAAACCTTATTGAATCAGAGCTGTTCGGGGTTGAAAAGGGCGCTTTTACCGGTGCAGTAACCTCTCGCCCCGGCCGATTTGAACTTGCCAATAACGGTACGATTTTCCTTGATGAAGCCGGGACACTGAGCTTGGCGTCCCAGGGAAAGCTTCTGCGCGCCTTGCAGGAAAAAGAAATCGAGCGGGTCGGCAGCACAACAACAAAACGTATAAATGTGAGAGTAATTGCCGCAACGAACGTCGATCTGCATAAAGAAGTAAGCGAAGGACGTTTCCGGGAGGATCTTTTCTTCCGCCTGAATGTGTTCCCCATCCGCATCCCTCCTCTGCGAGAACGGCGGGACGATATCCCCCTGCTGATGGACAGTTTCCTGAAACGCTTCATCAAAATCCACATGAAAAATGTCACCGGATTTACGTCCAAAGCCGTCGAAGCCCTGCTCAGCTACGACTGGCCAGGGAATATCAGGGAACTTGAGAATGTGATCGAACGCGGTGTCATCATGGCACCGGAAAACGGCTCAATTGATCTCTGTCACCTTTTCACATATGGCGAGAAAATGACGTCTTCCGTTTTCCGCCTGGATGAGGAGGGCAGTCTTAGGCAAAAGAAAGGTAACGGCAGTGAACGGACCAGCATAGAAGAAGAGCACATACAGGATATCGCAAGCCGGTTCATCGGCAGCAGCCTTTCCCTTGACGAGATGGAAGATATTCTTGTTGATAATGCCATGAAAGCCGCTGGCAACAACGTGAGCAATGCAGCCAAACTTCTTCGTATCACCCGAGCGCGTCTGGACTACCGCCTCAAAAAGAGAACAGAAAAAAGTCAGGGGTGACACTTGCCAGGAGACGCACGGCATTAACCAGCGTCAAGACACCCTGCCGGGAAAATGGATGCGAGGAGTTTTTATTTCGTCGGTTGTGGGGCAGGGTTTGGGCCGAAGTTGTCGTCCTGAAAATGCCTGTTTACATTTCCTGACCAATTAATAGTTCCCTGCTTTTCCGCCCGTTTAGCAGAAAGTTTCTTGCTGTTGGGAATATTCAGAAAAATTTGGGAAGATTGGTGCGGCCGAGAGGCACTGGAAAGTCTATATTCGACAGCATGTTAGAAAAGAAAGTGCGCACTTAATGCGCACTCTAGACTCAGTTCAATAAGGTAGACATTCAGATAACAAGGTCTCCGTCATGATATACCAGAAAGTCAAATACCTTACACCATGGAACTGGCCAAGCGATTGGCATCTACTCATCTATACAAGCATCACATATCGTCAATAGATATTATTCATACAATCGCGTTGACCTGGTGCGCGCAAATCGTGTGTAGTTAACTTGGGTAACCAAGCCTGACTGCGAGCAGGAAATTCATTATTTTCATGGACGCATACCTTGAAATTTTTGTTTTACCCCGAATTGGGAGCGGTCCCACAATGAATAAGGGAGGGGATTTTGCGGCTTCTGTCTTTCCGGAACTGAAATGTTTTTCTTTCGGGAAAATTCGCGCACCACTGAATTAGAAATATGGAGAGGTAAATAATGACATATAACAGGAAAACAGGCCTGCCGATGCTGGCGTGCCTCATGGCACTCATGTTCAGCATGATCGCAACACCGTCAACAGCAGCGGAAAGAAAAACAATCTCGGCGGCCGAACGGGCCCTGGCCATGCTGGAAGTGCAGAACACCATGAGCAAACATGCCTATTACCATGCTGCCGGCCTGAATTCGGAAGAAATCGAGGCTCTGTGGGTAGCCAAAGACGGTCCGAATGCCAAAACCGCGACTTTCGCCAGCCCTATGTGGGTGATGAACGGCCTGGAAACCGTGCGCCGGGCTTACGGAGAAGAAAACCAGAAAAACCGCGAAAAAGCCCTGAAGGCGCTGAGCGAAGTGAATCCCAATATCAAAAATATTCCGGAAAACCTGGGCGCCGGCCATGAATGGGCCATGCATACCAATACCACACCGGTTATCGAGGTTGCCGGTGACGGTAAAACCGCCAAGGGCATCTGGTATTCACCGGGTATGGGCCTCTTCACTGCCATTGAAGACGGGAAAGCCGTCGTCAAAGGCACCTTCTTCTGGGAAAAATACGGCGCCGACTTCATTAAGGAAAACGGTGTGTGGAAAATCTGGCACCTGCAGATGGCTTATGACTTCACACCTTCCATCGAAAACGGAAACTGGCTGGACAAGAAAGAGGACGTCATGGTCCAGGCCGGCGAGCGTATGAAAGACATGCCGCCGGGCTTTACCAAACCCAAATATTCCTATCCTACTTTCAGCCCGGAACGCACCTCTATCATTTATCCGCCAATTCCGGACCCCTACTACACCTTCAGCGAAACATTTTCCTACTAAAGCTGGATAGATCAGACGACCCGCAAAAATTGCGGGTCGTTTTTTTATGCGGTCGAAGACAGAACACCACGGCTTTAGCCGTGGATGAATGAGCCTTGAGGCGATATTGTGCAGCTATGGAAGTCATTAAAACTGCACATAGCATGTACTGTCTTCAGTACCATATCGTCTGGGTCTGCAAATATCGCCGAAAGATCCTGAAGCCTGGTGTCTGTTCGTATATTCGCAAGACGCTGCCGGGGCTGCTTCGGGAAATGCCGGGGGTGAACATAGAGACAATTGGCTTTGATGAAGATCATCTCCATATGCTCATGACGATCCCGCCGAAGTACAGTATTGCGGATGTGATGGGGCGTCTCAAAAGCCAATTGTCGTCGAAGATGCGCAAGTTTTTTCCCTGGCTGGGCAAGGTCTATTGGAACGAGAATATCGTATGGTCACCCGGCTATTTCGTGAGCAGCATCGGCCTTGATGAAGAAACAATCCGTCGATATGTGGAGCTCCAGGGACAACAGGATTCAGGACAACTCCGTCAGGAGTTGTAACAGGCGGCCGTGAAACGGACGCTGCGTAAGCAATAGGACCCCGGCTTTAGCCGGGGGTATCTATTCAGACATCGGGAGATCCAAAATGATATTACGCAGATACCACAGATGGGCCGGGCTGGTCGCTTCACTGGTTCTCATTTTCGTCGCCATTACCGGCATCGGCCTGCAACTGGACTTGTGGCTGACCGGACAGGCCCCGCCCGGCACTGAAGCGCCACCTGCCCCGCGTCCGCGCCAGGACCTGCCGGACAACGTCCGGCTGGAGACCTTGATTGTCCAAGCCGCTGACATCATCCGTGAACAGCGGCCTGATATTTCCGCAGAAGCCATTACCCTGACTTTTGCAGAGAACAGGACCACGGCAACGGTCGGCTCAACCATGCCTTTCGGACCCAAGGTCACTGTCGACCTGGCAAACGGGCAGATCCTTCCCCCTCTCCCGAAACCGGCGGGATACCATCTGGTGCTGCAGAACCTCCATGCGGGCTATAGCTTCGACCTGATCGGCAGGATCATCAGTGTGCTTCTGGGCGTCAGCCTGTTGCTTTTAAGTGGCACTGGCTTTTTCTTCTATATTGACATGTACAAGAAGCGCAAAAAGGGCGGCAAATCCGGCCTGTTCTGGAAGTAGCTCTCACACATTTATTTTCTCAAATAAAAAGCAGGCTTGGGTAGCCTGCTTTTTTAATTTACTTCTGCGTCAGATAAATCACCTGGGCGGCGGCGGAGCCTGGTTTTTCATCTTCTCCGACATGATCTTGTCAAAGTCGAGCATTTCCTGCAGCGTCAGCTTGCCGTCCTTATTGGCATCTATTCCCGGCGGCGGCGCTTCAGAATCCATTTCCTCGAATGTGACATTTCCGTCCTTGTCTTTGTCCAGCATCTGAAATGAACTTTGCGGCGCTCCAACCTTCTGCCATTCCGCGTGGCTCATGTAACCGTCGCCGTTGGCATCAATGGCTTCAACATAGGGTCTGATATCCAGTTTCGCGCCTTTGGCCGGTGTCTCTTCATCTGCACAGGCCGTAAGAGGCGACACTCCCGCCATCAAGCCAACAATCATTATTCTTTTAATCATCTACTGTTTCCTTTCCTGGTGTCACGCGTTTCAAATTATGGAAATTCAGTCCTGAACCGGGACTAGTTTATAAAATTGCAAAACTACAGGCCCGATCAGGCCATATTCCTTTTCTGTACGTTGTCCGCCCGGCACACCGGCTCCCGGTAAAAAGGACATCGGGCCGGATTGCTGAACCGGCGCTCCGAATTGCCGGCCGGTAGGCGGATCAAGCGGGCTCGAGGAGTTTGCAGGTTCTTCCTCACCCACACTCTCCTCCTCAGGTCGGATATCAAAGTTGCTGGTAATCCCTTCAGCCAGCAGCCTGTTGTTCAGCGTTGTCGCCACCGTGACCTCCAGAAGGTTCCTTCCCTGCTGCAGATAGTTGCTGACGTCCACTTTCGGATGCATCTGGTTGACGGGTGGAAGCTGTTTGCCGTTGATGCTCACGCGACAGCTCCCACCGACCTTTCCGAAGTCCAGCACAGCACCGTCGTCACTCCGCCAGCCCCCTTCGACAGGGATAATGGTCCGATAGCTGCCAATACCGGAAACCTTGCGCAGCTCGGGAATTTCACTCCACGGTTTCAAGGCATCGAGTGTAAGCTCATAACTTAGATGCTTTGTCTCCAGTCGCCCCTCACCCGGACGCCAGTCATCCACATGCAGGGACCATTGGTCCGGTATGACATTTTCCCTGATTCCGGGCACCTCCAGGGCAAAACGTTTGCCATCGCTCAGTTGGCCGATCACCCGTCCCGGAGTGAACGCCTTGAAACAAAGGCCCCCGTTCCGAACACCCCACTCCCCGTCACCTTTCACAACATGCGCTTTTGGATGAGCGACCTCAACTTGGCCGTCTTTCACCAGTCCAATAACCTTGGCCTCACTGGCGAGAAACTTGAGCGGTATTTCCACATACTCTCCGGTTCGGACATAATTGACGATAGGCTCGGTACTGCCATCGCACATATCCAGCAGATAGGGTTCTCCCCGACCGGCCAGGGAAATGGAAAGCTCCACCGCCGCATCCGCATCGTTGAGCAGATAATAATAGTCCCCTGCCGTGTCCCGGCGGCGAACCGGCATGATGCGGGCTTTTCTGGAGAGCTTCACAGAAGAAGCGACATGACGCTTTTTCAGCCAGCGGACGACTTCCGATAGGTCATTGAGCTGCGCCGCATTCTTATGCTTCACCAATCGGCTGAAAATTTCCTCCAGCTCTTTTCGTTCCCCCAGGAGGCCGGGTACATCAGTAGGCAACTGTCCAACGATCAAGACCGGCAACCCTTGCGCCGCAAGCTGCACAATCTTTTCCGCCGTGGCGAGTGACATGGCCTTTGCATTATGAATGACCAGCGCTTTATAGGCTGGTCCGTCGGGCGCAAGCTTTCCGTCCCGGACAAAGACATTGGGGTGATCAAGCAGGCCCTCGCTGAAAAACTGATAGCTGTAGCCGGCGTAAACCAGGCTCATATCCGCGAGTTCGGCCTCGACACCGCCTCCCAGGTGCAAGATCGCGAGATCAGAGACGCTTTTGCCTTTCTGCAAAATGGCCTGGAGATTGGCCAGATAAGAAGAAACATCGGGCGCCACAGTCCATAGTGGGCTACGCGGTCCCCAGTCGTTACCGATCGCCCGCCCGAACGCCGAAAAACCCGGCCACCCAGCATCCGGAGCATCCAGATAGCTGTGCCCATGCAACACAAGCTGGTTGACGCCGCCGGCAAAGTCACGCTGCACCATAAACTGCAACAGCTTCCAGTCCGCAATATGCGCCTGGCCGCCGACAAAGGTGGCCGCCTCACTGGACAATAATTTTCCCCCGCCGATATCTCGCCCGGCGGCCAGGACGCGGAAGGCATCCATGGTGCAGCTGTTGTCCCCTTCCGGCACCGTCGCGAAGGCGGCAGCCCTGCCGGAATCCACCGAGCTACCGATACATTGCACACGGAACCCCATGCCCAGGCTGTTGGCCCAGTCCTGCAACGGCCGAATGCGGTTATCGAGATACATTTCTCCCAAAGTCTTTTCGAAATCATGGAAAAACAGTTCCGTATCCACGTCAGCAAAACCATAGGCCGGTACAGGTCTCGTTTGCGGCCCGAACGGCAGTCCGATTTTGGTCTCGGGCTTAACCGTCAAGAGCGGCAGGAAGGGCTGGATATCATAACCGCGCCTTGTGGCAAATTCCCGCGGCAATTCCGGAGACCAGTGCTGGATCGCACTCAACTCCAGGGAATCTTCGAAGAAATTGCCGCCGATACGGGCCAGCAGCTGCCTGGTCCGGGGCGGTAGAAGATATCCTTCCCAATAGTCGATGCAGGCCTCGGCCCCGGCTTTGCCGAAAATATCCACCACATAGGGGGTCGGCGTCGCCAGCATGGACAGGTCCCGGTTGCGAATGAAAATATTCTGCAGCTGGCCGGTGCCGCGCATCCAGTAAGCGATGATATGCCATACGTCATTATCCGGCGCCGTCCATTCCAGGCTGCCGCCCCTAACCGCATCCGTGAGATCGATCAAGGAAGAGCTCTCAAGGAGTACCACGCCTTGTTCATTTGTTCTGAGTTCTTTGTAGGCCTGGACGGCTATCAGTTCTGGGGTGACAGTAGCTGGAATTCCTGTCTGCTCAACGCCCGCCGGTACTGTACCGGACTGAGGAAGTGACCCGGAGTATTTATCCCCGCCCGATACTATAGCCGCACCATGGACGATTTCCTTGGCGGCGGCCTCATCATCCGGCGTCACCCCCGGCACGCCGGTAGGCCAATGGGCACCGATGGTGAGATCGACTTTCATATCCAGTTCAACGGCGGTCTCCAGGGCCTGCTCGACACCGGCAATCCATCTGGGACTGCCCCAGCCATATATTTCCGGATCCATGGAGACGGTGACACCGTCCCTGACGTCGGCGATTTCGAAACCGCCAAATCCGGCCGCCGCCATCTGGCGGACTTCTTTTTCAATTTGCGAGGGTTCAATATAACCGCCCGGCCACCACCAGCGCAGGCGGGGTCGCTGGAACACTGGCATTCCCTTGACAGAGGAGACTGGACTGGCCCCATTTGCAGATGGTGCCCGTGGAACAAACGGCCCCAGCGCCAGGAGCGAGGCGCTGCTCAATTTCATGAAATTGCGTCTGGAAAAGCCGTAGAGCATGTTTGTCCCTTTAGTGTAATATTTTCCTCTTCAAACGATTATTTGCAGAGAAAAGAGGTGGGCAAAATGCCCACCTCTAAGAACCTCGGCTGCGGCGACAAATTTACTCGGATTGCCAAGGTTTGGGAGTAGTGAAACCTAGAACTCATAGCCCGCACTTACCGTGAAGGTGCGCGGTGCCGAGATAAAGCGGCGATAGGCCGGGAACACATAGGTTGTCTGGATTTCATCTTCGATATTCCTCACCGCAACACTCACGTTCCAGCCGGCTGTATCATCGTGATAGCTGACATGGGCGTCAGTCTTGGTGAAGCCCGGCTGCCAGGCTCCCGCTGCATATTGTTCCGGCGTGGTGTAATAGCCCTTGGTCAGATGGCTGTTCACACCAACAGTAACCGTTCCTGACGCCAGCGAGAAACTCTGCTCAAAGCCAATGTCCGCCGCCCATTCGGGAGAGTTCTGAATCTGCCTGCCGGCCAGATCAAAGTCGCCCTGATTGAAGAAGGGGCTGTTCGGGATAATGGCCGTACCATATTCGGCATCGAGGTAGGTCACCGCCACCTTGATCAAACCGCCCTCCCAAGGCACGGCGTCCAGTTGCACCTCAGCCCCGTTGATATGAGTGGAGTCCGCATTCTGAACCACCGGGAAGTCGGACGTGGCATCAAAATCACCGATCTGAAGGGTCTGGAATGAGGAGAACTGATAATTATCATAGTCATATCGGAACGCCGCGGCATTCAACTGGACGCGTCCGTCCATAAAGCGGCTCTTGATCCCGGCTTCGTATGAGGTCAGATGTTCCGGCTCAAAGCTTGTCGGCGGGAAGGTTACGGATATTCCCCCCTGTTTAAAGCCGGTGGCGACATGGGCATAAACCATGGCGTCTTCCGCAACATCATATTCCAGCCCGATCTTATACTGGGTGCTGTCGGAGGTATTTCTGTATGTTGCATCAGCGCCGGCAACACCTTCCAGTTCATAGGAATAGTCCTGCTTGGTCTTATCCCGGCTCAGACGAAGCCCGCCCGTCACCCGGAATTCGTCGGTCACGGAATAGGTCAATTGGGCAAATCCCGCGAGGGTTGAACCAGGCTGATACGTATTGGTCGTCGACAAGGTCTGACCGCCGGTCGTGGTTGCCACAACAGGATCCAGCGGCGCACCGCTATCAGAATTCAGATAATAAAACCCAAGCAGATAATCCAGCGGTCCCTCACTGTCCGACGCATATCGCACCTCGATAGAGGTGTATTTGCTCACCGCATCCTGTTCTCCGTAATTATCATTGATCGTATAGGTCGGACCGGCAACAGGCAGGATGGACCCAAACAGGAAACTACTGACCAGCAGGTTCCGGTTGCGGGTATAGGACGGCAACACCGTCAACACGCCCGGACCGACTTTTGCGTCGAACTGGATACTGTAGGTCTCGGATTCTCGCTTGATATATCCCGGGACATGTTCCGGGTTGTTGGACAGGTCGCTGTTCGGATCCGCTTTTTGCCATCCGTCCGGGAACCGGAATTCAGGCGGCGCAAGCCCTGCGACAACGTCCAGGAAGTTGGCAAAGAAATACGGCGGCGGGAACGTCAGGTTACCGGCGGAGCCCTCTACCGGCACTGTATTGGCGCCATAGCCCTTTTGCCGGAACACATCGACTTTCGCCAGAATGGTGAGCCAGTCGGTTGGCTCGGCATAAAGCTTGCCTCTCACGCCCCAGCTGTCCTCGTCATAAGAACCGTCGTCGACATAGCCGTCGCGCTTCTCCCGGAAACCGGCGAAGCGTACTGCCGTCTTTTCACCAACAGGCAAGTTTAGCGCAGCTTCGCCGCGCCAGGCGTCATAATTTCCAACCTGGCCTTTTACATAGCCGCTGGTAGAGCCCAAAATCGGACTGCGGGTAATAACGTTGACGGAACCGCCGGAGGCATTTCGTCCGTAAATCGTACCTTGCGGACCGCGCAGGACTTCCACACGGTCGATATCATAAGCGGTAGCGTTGACAGACTCGGTCCGACCATTGTACACGCCGTCGGTCATCAGGGCCACTGCCGGATCGGCAAATCCCGGATCAACCGAAGACCCGACACCACGAATATAGACCTGCGCGCCCTGGGCCAGGCCCTGGACTTCCACGCCCGGAACATTACTCAATACATCATCAAGAGAATTCTGCACCCTTGTTGCGATTTCGTCCCCGGTGACCACTCCCATGGAGATGGGGGTGGACTGGGCGCTCTGTGCCCGCTTCTGCGCAGTCACGACAATCTCGTCGATTGTCAGCGCATCTTCGCTTTCCAACTCTTCCTGCGCATAAGACAGGCTGGCGCAGAGCATTGGGACCGCTCCCACTAAAGAGAATAATAAATGATTTTTCTTCATACGTACCTCCCAGTTTTTTAAAAAATTGGTCTCCCACAACCAAGTTTGCAGCAGATATGGTGACACTATGAAAGGGCCAAGGTCAAAACTATAGTTGCAATAGCTGTTATCCATAAAATAAGTATAAATGCCGCAGGGCCGTCGCTATACTATTGAGACAGAAGGAGAATATACCAATTAAATACAAGCATAGGTTACTGCGCCAGAATAATGGAACATGGTATATTTTTTCAGAATGCCGACGATGAATGAGATTAAGAGATGAAGCGCCCAACAGGATCAGATGTTGCCAGGCTGGCCAAAGCCTCCAAATCAACGGTCTCCCGTGTCTTTAATGGCGGGGTCGTCTCCTTTGAAGCACGTTCCCGCATCCTTGAAGCAGCAGAACAGCTTAATTACCGCCCTCACCCGATAGCCAGATCCCTGACCACCAACAAATCAAACCTCATCGGCATTGCTGTCACCTATCTGGACAACCAGTTTTACCCGGAAGTCATTCAGAAACTCTCTGATCGCTTCGCGGCCCTGGGATACCGGATTGTTCTGTTCCTGACACACGGGGAAAAGACTCTCGATCCCATGCTGAACGAGATTCTGAGTTACAGCCTTGACGGCATTGTTTTCGCCTCCAGCAGCCTGTCGGCCGATGTTGCGGTAGGCTGCCGGAACGCCAACATTCCCACCGTCATGTTCAACAGCGTAGATCCCCTGGGGCGGGTCAAAGGCCTCGCCGCATCAAATAAGGCAGGGGCAGAGATGATTGCAGAGTTCCTGATCGCCGGAGAACATCGCTTCTTCGCAGTCATTTCCGGCATGGACGACAGTTCAACCAGTGTGGAACGCTGCAAGGCGTTCAGCGACAAGATTGTGTCTGCTGGATTCACGCCGCCGCAAATTGAATGCGGCTATTACAGTTTTGACGGTGCTGCCAAGGCCACCCGAAAGCTTCTCTCAGGTTCGAAAGAGATAGACGCCATATTCTGTGCAAACGATCATATGGCGCTTGCCGCCCTGCAGACCGCGCGGCAGGAATTCGGCCGCGAGATCGGAAAAGACCTATCCATTGTCGGTTTTGATAATGTCCAGATTGCGGGCTGGCCTGCATTCGGGCTCACCACCTATGCCCAGCCAATCGACAATATGATCAACAGGATCATTACCTACCTTGTTGACTCCATTGAAGGGCGTCCCGGCAACGATACCCCGGAGTTTGTTGAAGGTGAATTAATCGTCAGGGAAAGCGCACGGCGTCCCGACGGCGTAAAAAGAAGTACTCGTGGAGACCATGTCTGGTCACCGGCAAGTCGCCCTTAAATTTCCAGTTCAATTCTGCAATCAAAACAAGCCTAGAGAAATGCATCTTTTCTGTGATGAAAAACGACCGGAAATTATAGGAATATTCGGGAAATTTTAGGAATATTGGTGCGGCCGAGAAGACTCGAACTTCCACGGGATTAACTCCCACAGCGACCTCAACGCTGCGCGTCTACCAATTCCGCCACGGCCGCACACTGAAACTGGTTGCTGTGAAGTAGCAAACAGCGGGCCAAGACGCAACAGGAAAATGCAATATTTTGCGCCTTTTGCCCGTAAAGGATAATTCGCCTAGATATTGGCGCCGATGTGGATGCCGCATTCGGTCTTGTCCTGCCCGGCCCAGCGGCCGGCGCGACGGTCCTGGCCCGCTTCCACCCGGTGGGTACAGGGCATACAGCCGATGGAGGGAAATCCCTGGGCCACCAGCGGGTGAGCCGGCAGGCCGAGCTCCCCGATCCGCTTGTCCACTTCTTCCTGGCTCCAGTAGGCCAGCGGGTTGACCTTGACCTTGGAGCCGTCCAGTTCGACAAGCGGAATGGACGACCGGGTCGACGACTGGAACCGCTTGCGCCCGGTAATCCAGGCGTCAAACTGGTTCATGGCCCGGGCCAGCGGACGCACCTTGCGCAAATCACAACAGGCGTCTGTATCCCGGGTCCACAACAGACCGTTATGGTCTTCCGCCCTGACCTCTTCCTCATCCGGTTCGATGGTGACCAGATTGGTCAGACCGAGTTGTTCCACCAGGGTATCGCGGTATTTGAGGGTTTCACCAAACAGCTTCTTCGTGTTGAGGAAAATCACCGGCGTGGCGGGATTAACCTGCGCCACCAGGTCCAGCAGCACAACGGACTCGGCGCCGAAGGAAGAGACCAGGGCAATGCGGTCCCTGAACTCCCGGTTGATCATGGCGTCCAGAAGCTCCAGGCTGTTTTCCAGATCGCCATACAGGCGCTGCAGGCGCGCAAACGCCTGGTCCTGTGATACTTCCTTATCCATTGCGACGGCATCCATCACCACATCCTAACCGCCCCGGTCGGGGCACCCAATTCCACATGAGATTTCGCTATATGTAGAACCTATATATCAAACTTTCAAGTTTTTATGTATTTTTTTATTATATACAATATTTTTGTGTTTAATATATAAAAACAGGCTGCCTCGCCCGGGCCCTGAAGGGGAAAACGGTCTAGATCTGGTAGCTTTTCACGCTTTCGGTGATATTGACGGCAATATTCTCGCCGGAGACGACGATCTCGCCACGGGCGATCAATTCCCCGTTGGCATAAAGCTTGACCGGCTGGTCCTGGTCGCCGTCGAGATCGATGACCGCGCCGCGTCCCAGTTTCAGGAGGGTACGGATCGGCATCAGGGTCTGGCCGAGCACCAGACTGAGTTCCACTTCGACGTCTTCAATGGCCTGTGACATTTATACGCTTAATCCTTCACTTTTTGCCGTTCGCAAGATATAGGAACATAATGACATTAAAGCATGTCGCAGCATAGTTATTTTTCCGTTAACAAAAAAGACCCGGCATGAGCATGACCGCAGAAACCCCTGACGCAGCCAGTGATATTACCAATGACATCGAGTGGGAAATCACCGACGAACTGGTGCCCTATGACGTGGCGCTGGCGCGCATGGAACGGCGGGTGCGGGAAATCTACGAGGGCAAAGCGCGGGAACTGGTGTGGCTGCTGCAGCACCCTCCCCTTTATACCGCCGGCACCTCGGCCGATCCCGGCGACCTGATCGATCCCGACCGTTTTCCGGTTTATGACGCGGGCCGCGGCGGCCAGTATACCTACCACGGGCCGGGGCAGCGCATCGCCTATGTCATGCTGGACCTGCGCAAACGCGGCCGCGACCTGCGGCGGTTTGTCACCAACCTGGAGCAATGGATGATCGATACCTTGGCCGAATTCAACGTCACCGGCGAGCGGCGCGAAGGCCGGGTCGGGGTCTGGGTTTGCCGCGACGCTTCCGGCAGCGCCCTCGCCCGGGAAGACAAGATCGCCGCCATCGGCGTCCGGGTCAGGAACTGGGTCACCTTTCACGGCATTTCCATCAATGTGGAGCCGGAGCTCGAGCATTTCAGTGGCATCGTCCCCTGCGGCATTTCCGAGCATGGCGTCACTTCGCTGGTGGACTTGGGCCTGCCGGTCACAATGGACGATGTGGATGCCGCGCTGAAACGCAAATGGGAAGAGATTTTCGAAGGGTGATCAGTCCCGCCGCTCCTCCGGATTGACGGTCGGTTTCTGGGTGAAACCGCTGGCGGTGATGCCCTTGGCGGGGAACTCCTCGATCTCTTTGACCCGGGCCCGGTCCGGTCCGCGAAAACAGCGTTTGATCATCTCCCGCACATTCATTTCCGAGCCCACCAACAGGGCCTCCACCGTGCCGTCGGCCCGGTTCCGCACCCAGCCGTCGAGGCCCAGTTCGCTCGCATTCTCCACCGTCCAGGCCCGGTACCAGACTCCCTGGACCCGGCCGTGAATGATCAGCCGTCTTGCAATATGACCCGGTTCAAGCATGTTCAGGTTCCTACTCAAAAAATCAGAAAAACAACTCGTCAGAAGAGCATTTTTACTCCTAAATTTGAAAAAGCTCTACTGTAAAATTGCACCCGGAAACTGTCGGAATTCTTTACATTTTTCCTCACCTCACCAAACCAATATCCTGCCTAACCATTTGATATAATTAGGTAACCGATAAACGGCCCGAATTTTGCATATTAGAATATTGTGTTTTTCTTTCTGTAGTGTGGAGGGTTCAAATGAAAAAGATTCTTGGCTTCATGATCGGCCTGCTGCCGTTTGTTTTCAGCGCGCAAATGGCCAGTGCGACAGTCGTATTTTCCTGGGATGATGGCATCGATACCTGCTATGGCGGGTGTAGTGTTGCTACCGGCGGCCCGGTAGGCAACCTGGCCGAAGGCGTGCAGGGCTATGCCGGCATCTCGACCTTTAGCGGCACCTTCATGCGGACCGATAATTTAATCACGGTCTCTCTTTCCGGTTTACCTGTTCATGATTATCTCAGCATGAATTTCCTGCTGGCGGTGATTGATTCCTGGGACGGCAGTTTTACCAGTGTTGCTCCCGACATTTTCAATGTCGATGTGGACGGCAGCAATATTTACAGCGAGACCTATGACAATTTTGACACCGGCGACCAGTCAGCCAGTACCGCCAATCAGCTTACCTGGGGCAGCAACCTCGGCTTTAACAGCTATACCGATTCCGCCTATGCCCTGGCGTTCAACGGCATTGCCCATACGGCCTCCAGTGTAACAATTGAATTCTATGCCAATGGCGCCGGCTGGCAGGGCGGCACTGATGAAAGTTTTGCCATCGAGGATTTGGTCGTCAATACTTTCCTGCGGGATCAGGACGTCAGTGAGCCGGCCCTTGGCGGTCTGCTGGCCCTGGCGCTCGGCGGCCTGTTCCTGGCCCGGCGGCGCAAGGCCTGAGCCTCAAAGGATATCAACAACAAAAGGCGGCCTTCGGCCGCCTTTTTTATGTCCGGACTGAACCGGGGTCTTATTCAAATTCGATAATCACATCGTCCACCGCCAGGCTGGCGCCGGCCTTGGCCGGTACATTGAGCACCACCCCGTCCCGCTCAGCACGCAGGTTATTTTCCATTTTCATGGCTTCCACCACCGCCAGGATCTGGCCGGCCTTGACCTCATCGCCCACTTCCACGTTAACGGACACCACCAGGCCCGGCATCGGGCACAGCAGCAGCCGCGAGGTATCCGGCGGCAGTTTTTCCGGCATCATGGTCGCCAGCTCCGCTTCCCGCTCGGTATAGATGGTCACTTTTTCGCTGGCGCCGTCGTGGGTCAGCCGGTAGCCGTCATCCAGATAGTCCACTTCGACACTGATATCGTGGCCGTTCACATCGGCGGCAAAGACTTTCTGCCCCGGCACCCATTTGCTGATCACCACCAGGTTTTCCCCGTCGACACTGACCATGCAGCCGTCTTCGGTGGCAAAGAAACTGGCGACATGGTCCCGCTTGCCGACCGCGACAACCCAATGGGACCCAAAGGCCGGAGAATTATCGACGATGCGCCCGGAAATATTCCGGGCCCGGTTGAATTCCATGGCATGGATCACCATCGCCACCGCCACCATATTGAGCCGGGCTTCATCGGTCAGGGTCCCGCCCTCGAAGCCGTCGGGATATTCCTCGGCGATATAATTGGTGGTCAGGTGCCCTTCCTGGAAGCGCTTGGCATTCATTACGTCGCTGAGAAAGGCGATATTGTGCCCGACCCCGCGGATATAATAATCATCCAGGGCCTTGCGCATATGCTGGATCGCATCATCCCGGTTGGCGCCGTAAGTCACCAGCTTGGCGATCATGGGATCATAGAACATGCTGATCTCGGCGCCCTCGTAAATGCCGGTATCCACCCGGACGAAATCCGTCTCTTCCGGCGGCACATAATAGGCCACCCGGCCGATCGACGGCAGGAACCCGCGCAGCGGGTCTTCGGCATAGATCCGGCTTTCCATGGCCCAGCCGGTCAGTTTCACATCGTCCTGGGTGATGGCCAGTTTCTCCCCGGCCGCCACCCGCAGCATCTGCTCCACCAAGTCGATGCCGGTGATCATTTCGGTCACCGGATGCTCCACCTGCAGGCGGGTGTTCATTTCCAGGAAATAGAAATTACGGTCCTTATCGACAATAAACTCCACCGTGCCTGCGGACTGGTAATCCACCGTATGGGACAGGGCCACCGCCTGCTCGCCCATGGCCTTGCGGGTTTCTTCGTCCAGGAACGGGCTCGGCGCTTCCTCGATCACCTTCTGGTGACGGCGCTGGATCGAGCATTCGCGCTCGCCCAGGTAAATGACATTGCCGTGGCTGTCACCCAGCACCTGGATTTCGATGTGGCGCGGCTCCTCGATGAATTTTTCCACGAACACCCGGTCATCGGCAAAGCTGGATTTGGCTTCGTTGGTGGCGGAGATAAAGCCTTCCCGGGCTTCCTCGTCATTATACGCCACCCGCATGCCCTTGCCTCCGCCGCCGGCGGAGGCCTTGATCATCACCGGATAGCCGATCTCGCCGGCGATTTTCACCGCCTCGTCCGCATCCTTGATCACGCCCATATAGCCGGGCACCGTATTCACGCCCGCTTCGGCCGCCAGTTTCTTGGATTCAATCTTGTCGCCCATGGCGCCGATGGCCTTGACGCCCGGGCCGATAAAGGCAATGCCTTCTGCCTTGAGCCGGTTACAGAAGTCGGCATTCTCGGACAGGAAGCCATAGCCCGGGTGGACGGCTTCGGCGCCGGTTTGCTTGCAGGCGTCGATGATGCGGTCGGCAATCAGGTAACTTTCCGCAGCCGGCGGCGGACCGATATGGACCTTCTCGTCCGCCATCAGCACATGCAGCGCATCGGCATCGGCGTCGGAATAGACCGCCACGGTTTTGATCCCCATCCTGCGGGCGGTTTTGATCACACGGCAGGCAATTTCACCGCGGTTGGCAATCAGAATCTTTGAAAACATTTCCTACTTCCTCCCGAACCCTACAGCGGAATATTGTCGTGTTTTTTATACGGATTGCTGAGCTGCTTGTTTTTCAGCAGCTTCAGTCCGCGGGCTACGCGCCGTCTTGTGGAATGGGGCAGAACCACATCGTCAATATAGCCGCGCCCGGCCGCCACAAAGGGGTTGGCGAACTTGTCGGTATATTCCTTGGTCTTTTCCTCGATCTTGTCGGGCTCGCCGCGGAAAATGATCTCCACCGCTCCCTTGGCGCCCATCACCGCGATCTCGGCCGTTGGCCAGGCATAGTTCAGATCGCCGCGCAGGTGCTTGGACGCCATCACGTCATAGGCGCCGCCATAGGCTTTGCGGGTAATGACGGTGATTTTCGGCACCGTGGCTTCGCCGTAGGCAAACAGCAGCTTGGCGCCATGCTTGATGATCCCGCCATATTCCTGTTTGGTGCCGGGCAGGAAGCCGGGCACATCGACAAAAGTGATGATCGGGATGTTGAAACAGTCGCAGAAGCGGACAAAACGGGCGGCCTTGCGGCTGGCATCAATGTCCAGGCAACCGGCCAGCACCATCGGCTGGTTGGCGACAAAACCCACCGTCTGACCATCGATGCGGCCAAACCCGGTAATGATATTCTTGGCAAAGGCCGGCTGGATCTCGAAAAAGTCGCCTTCATCGGCCACTTTACGGATCAGCTCGTGCATGTCGTAGGGTTTATTGGGATTGGCCGGGACCAGGGTATCCAGGGACATTTCGATCCGGTCGGGATCATCATAGCTGGGACGCACCGGCGGTTTTTCCTTGCTGTTGAGCGGCAGGAAATCAAAGAAGCGCCGGGTCTGCTTGATGGCTTCCAGATCGTTTTCCAGGGCAAGGTCGGCCACACTGGATTTGCTGGTGTGGGTGATGGCGCCGCCCAGCTCTTCCTGGGTCACCACTTCGTTGGTCACGGTCTTCACCACATCCGGGCCGGTCACGAACATATAGGAGCTGTCCTTGACCATGAAAATAAAGTCGGTCATGGCCGGGCTGTAGACCGCCCCGCCGGCACAGGGCCCCATGATCAGGGAAATCTGCGGCACCACGCCGGAGGCCATGATGTTTTTCTGGAATACGTCCGCATAACCGGCCAGCGCGGCAACTCCTTCCTGGATGCGGGCGCCGCCGGAGTCATTGAGGCCGATCACCGGTGCCCCGTTGGTCATGGCCATATCCATGACCTTGCACATTTTCTCCGCATGCGCTTCGGACAATGAGCCGCCAAACACCGTGAAATCCTGGCTGAACACATAAACCAGGCGGCCGTTGATGGTGCCGGAGCCGATCACCACGCCGTCGCCGGCCACCTTTTGCTGGTCCATGCCGAAATCGACGCAGCGGTGTTCCATAAACATGTCATATTCCTCGAAGCTGTCAGGGTCGACCAGTAGCTCGATACGCTCGCGGGCGGTAAGTTTGCCCTTGGCATGTTGCGCTTCCACCCGGCGTTCACCGCCCCCGGCCCGCGCCTGGGCCCGCCTGCGTTCAAGTTCTTCAAGGATTTCCTGCATGATCACCTCGCTATGTCAATGCGATTTTATCCAGTTATCGTAGAGCGTTAAACTTTATACTTATCTGTTTTTCTACTCGTGAGTAACATTGATTATGTCGGACCGCTGATTTTTGCAAGTATTTTTTTCATCGGGCTCGGCAAATTAGCCTAACTTAGCATAAAATAGCGTGGTTCACAGGTCTAAAGCCCCGGCGGAGTCGTATATACGAGAACAGTGGATTGCAGCCGTTCCAATCCAGCCTTTAATTTCCAGGTGTGCCGTGCATATAAACAATCATCGCAGCCCGAAACTGACAAGGAGACAGAAGTGCCCATCTATTATACTGCCGCTGATATTGTAAAAAGCTTTTTCAAGCTGGAATCCGCGGCAGGAATCTTGTTGATTGTTGCCGCTGCGCTGGCCATTCTGGCCGACAATAGTCCGCTTGCGCCCTATTATGATCAGTTGCTGGAAATTCCCCTGGCGGTGAGCATTGGCGAACTTGGCATTGAAAAACCGCTATTGCTGTGGATCAACGACGGCCTGATGGCAATTTTCTTCATGTTGGTGGGGCTGGAAATCAAGCGGGAGATTGTCGACGGCAACCTGTCCAGCATGAGCCAGCTGTCGCTGCCGGCCATCGCCGCCCTCGGCGGCATGGCGGTGCCGTCCCTGATCTACGCCTGGATTAACAAAGACTTTGCCGCGGGCCTGAATGGCTGGGCTATTCCCGCCGCCACTGATATCGCCTTCGCCCTGGGCCTGCTCGGCCTGCTGGGCAACCGGGTGCCTATTACCCTGAAAATCTTTCTGACCGCCCTGGCCATCATTGACGACCTGGGCGCCATTATCATTATTGCCCTGTTCTACACCAGCAACCTGTCAACCCTGTCGCTGGTGCTGGCGGCGGCCGCCATTGCCGGCCTGTTTATCCTCAACCGGCTGCGGGTCACGCACATTGCCGCCTATATGATCGTCGGCGCCTTCCTCTGGGTGTTTGTGCTGAAATCCGGCATTCACGCCACCCTGGCCGGTGTGGTGATTGCCCTGGCGATCCCGATCCGGCAAAAGGATGAAAGTGGCAACAGTCCGCTGGTAACCCTCGAACATGCGCTGCACCCCTGGGTCGCCTACCTGATCCTGCCGGTGTTCGCCTTCGCCAATGCCGGGGTGCCGCTGCTGGGGCTCGACCCCGCGATCCTGCTGCATCCGGTCTCGCTGGGCATTGCCGCCGGCCTGTTCATCGGCAAGCAGCTGGGCGTTTTCGGTCTGAGCTGGATCGCTATCAAGTCAGGGCTGGCCCGCCTGCCGGACAAGACAAGCTGGCTGAAACTCTATGGCGCCAGCCTGCTGACCGGTATCGGCTTCACCATGAGCCTGTTCATCGGCTCGCTGGCCTTCGAGACCGGCCCGAACCTGAGCACCGAACTGCGGGTCGGCGTAATTGCCGGTTCCCTGCTGTCGGCGGTCTGCGGCTATCTGGTGCTTGCCTGGAGCGGTGAGGTCGAAGAAAAAGAGACCTAGCGCACCAGCGACAGAAAGCGGGCGGCGTTGCCGAGCTCTTCGCGCATGTTGGCGCGGCGTTGCTCGGCTTCCGCATCCTGGCCCCACTGTTCGATCTGATATTCTTCGTCCAGCTGAGAGGCCGCCCAGGCCTGGTCAAGTTTCAGCCGGTCATGGAACAGGGCTAAGGCAAGGGAAACCGAGCCCATCACGGTCGTCATGTTATACAGCGACGCCATCTGGAATTCATTGACGATTGCCAGCTTGTTTTTCAGCTTGTCCATTTCCTGCGGGTCCTGCTCCACCGGGACAATGCCGCTGGTCACCTTCAGGAAGATACCCATGCGTTCGCCCATCCAGTCCACAATCGGGCCCCAGATGTCCTCCTGGCGTTGAACCAGTTCGACAGGATGTTCGGCCCGGTAACAAACCTGGTCGCTACCACCATAATTCACAAGCTCCTCTATCAGGGCCAGCCGCTGGGTCGCGACCCGGTCGATGGCAGTATAGAGATATTTGTTCATGGGCATCTCTGCGGGAATGATCTCCTCACCCTGGTCGCGCCACTCCTGGGCCAGGGTATCGGCCAGATCCTGGCCCGGCATCAGAGCAAGACGGCGTTCCGGTGTTTTCACGGTCCGTCCGTCCAACAGGATGACGTAGCCGCCGTCTTGTTCGCCGACTTCAACCTGCTTGTAAAATCGTTTCATTGTCTCTCCTTCCGACAATCCCCCTCTGCCCCGTCGGGCAGATTCCCCTCTTACCTCTTGAGCGTGGCGGGAAGATGGAGAATCCGGTCTATTATATGGTCTGCGCCGGCCTGAGCCAACTCTTTCTCCGGATGATAGCCCCAGCTCACGCCTATGGACTGCACCCTGGCCGCCTTGGCCATCTGGATATCATAGGTGGTATCGCCCACCATCACCGTTTCTTCCGGATCGGCGCCCGCGTCCCGCATGGCATTCTGCAGCATGGCCGGATGGGGTTTGCCCGGCCCGTCATCAGCCGTATTGAGGGTGATAAAATATTTTTCCAGATCGTGGTTTTTCAGCGTATTAACCAGCCCCCTGCGGGATTTGCCGGTCGCCACCCCCAGAAGATAGCCGTCATCATTCAGATGTTCCAGGGTCTCCCGCACGTCCTCGAACAGGGGTTCTTCATGGTCCTCGGCCCGCAGTTGCTGGAACCGCTCGATAAAAGCGTCCTTGAGCGACATATGCTGGTCGATATGCAGGTCGGGGAAAACGTCCTCGATCGCCCGGAGCAGGGTCAGGCCGACAATGCGGCGCACCGGTTCGTCGCCCGGATAATCGACTCCGCAGGCAAGACTCGCATGACGCATACTGTCCAGGATCATATGCTGGCCGTCGACCAGGGTGCCGTCGCAATCAAATATAATCAGTTTCATTTTGGCAGATTTCATAGCGGTGACCATTCCTCGTCTGCAAAGGGATCGCTCTCGTCTCCCGTATCAAAACCGAACATATCCCAGCTCTCCCGCATGTGGCGCGGCAGCTCGGCCGTGACCGACAGAGTACCGCCGTCCGGGTGACGGATATCCAGGTGCCGGGCATGCAGGTGCAGTTTTTTGCTCACCGCCCCATCGAGGAAAGCTTCCTTGCCGCCATATTTGCCGTCGCCGACAATGGGGGTGCCCAGCACCGTCGCATGCACCCTGATCTGGTGGGTGCGGCCGGTCAGCGGCTTGAACGCGATCCAGCTCACTTCATTGAGAGCATGGTCCATCACCACAAAATCGGTGATCGCCTTCTTGCCCTTGTCCGACACCATCATCCGTTCGCCCTGGGTGCCCGGCTCCTTGTCCAGCGGCGCCTTGACGGTGCCCTGCATCAGTTCGGGCCGGCCCATGACCAGCGCCCAGTATATCTTGTTGGTGCTGCGGTCGCGGAAGGATTCCGTCAGGCTTTTCGCCGCCGCCGCCGTGCGGGCAATGACCAGCACGCCGCTGGTATCCTTGTCGAGCCGGTGCACCAGTTTCGGCCGTTCCTTTTTGTCGCCGCGCAGGGCATCCAGAAGACCGTCCACATGGCGGGTGATCTTGCTGCCGCCCTGAACGGCCAGCCCAGGTTCCTTGTTCAGTACAATGACGCTGTCATCCTGATAGATGACCATATTGCGCATCATTTGGGCGTCTTCATCGGAAATGGTGAGACGTTCTTTTTTCGGCTTGTCCTTTATCGTCGTGGCGTCATCATCCACCGGCGGAATGCGGATTTCCATGCCGGCGTCGAGACGGCTGTTGGCCTTGGCCCGTTTGCCGTCGAGCCGGATCTGCCCGGTGCGCAGCAATTTGGACAGGCGGCCATAGGCCAGCCCGGGATAATTCTCCCTGAACCATTTATCGAGACGCCAGTCCTGTTCCTGCGTCTTTACCTTGCGATGGGTAACACCCGCCATCGTCATTTATCCTGCTATCAATCGGGCCATCCAGATTCCGCCAAACACAGCGAAAAGTCCGAGAACCACTGAGCCAATACCATAAAGGGCCGCCAGCGACAGATTGTCATGCTGCAGCATATTCCCCAGTTCCAGGGAAAATGCGGAGAAGGTGGTAAAACCGCCCAGCACGCCGGTGACCAGGAATATCTGCCATATATGGGAAAGCTGGAAGCGAACTGCAAGCAGGTGCACGATCAGCCCGATCGCGAACGAGCCGACAATGTTGACCGTCAGGGTCGCCCAGGGAAATCCCGGCCCCATCAGATTCATCATCAGCCTGCCCACCAGGAAACGGCATGTCGCCCCCAGGGCGCCGCCGGCCGCAACTGCCAGCACTGCATACATAACTTTTCTCCTTATTCCGGCTCAGGACATGCCACATTTTCCCGGGCGGCGCAATGATTTTGCCTGTCCGGCTCTATCTGATCCCGAAGGTCCAGCCTTCATATCTCAACGCTTCCGGCGTCGCCGTTTCCGGCGCCCAGAGCCCGGGATCACCGGCAATCTTCTTCAGGCCGGCAGCCGTTACCAGGGCGTCCGTCAGATGGTCGGTGATGTCTTTGTTGGCCAATTCCCGTCCCACCGGGCCGCTGCCCAGATTCTCCAGGACGGCGTTCAGGGCCTGGCGGTCGCGGATTTTCAGCGATCCCTGGCCGCCCATGATGCGAAAGACCCGGGCATAAATTTCGATCACCGTGACACCGTGGGGATTGAACGGGTCCCACGGCCAGATCGCGACCTCCGGATTTTTCCGTTTCAGATAGCGCAGCATGCGCATGCCCGAAAAGCTGGCCAGTCCCACCTGGCTCGGCCCGATCAGGTGAAAACAGCTTTCCGACCAGCCGAATCCCTGGGTCAGGTTTTCCTGTTCGCACCGGCGGAGTCGCTTTTCATAGCATTCCCCGCGGAATCCGGGCCTATGGAAATACTGCTCCAGTCCGGGTTCCTTCACTAATGGTCCGGCATAGAAATCCGGCTCCCCGGCCGTTTTCTCTTCCACAAAATCCCAGAAATCAGCCGCGGTTCCGAAGCTGTAGTCCAGGCCGGGGAAATAATCTCCGCAATCGACATGGGGAAGCCCGAAGGAAAAATCGAACCCGATCAGGGTCGGCTGCTGCTGCTCCGCCAGCGCCAGAATCCAGTCCGCCACCGCCTGCCTGGACCACCGCCCCGCCCCGGCTTTAACTTCACGCGGCGTTGAAGCTCCGGCAGAAAGTTCTGCGACAGCAATACCGCTATGTCTCTTTCCCCGGGCGCCGGTCCAGTCCACGGCAGTATAGGTGGTATCCTCATGCATACTCTTGAAAGCTCCATTCATTCCTGTCATCATACCGGCAATAAATCAGACGGGAAACTGACAGTTAGGCATTTGGGGACGAAAAACATGTACTTGCTTTCACTTCTGTTGAACAAACTGATCCGGTTCGGGACTCTTCACGTTATTGACGCTACCGGCAAGAAATACTCCTTTGCCGGATCGGACGATATGGAAGTCACGGTTCGATTCCAAAGCAACCGGGTTGCCGGCCGGCTGTTCTTCCAGCCGGATATTGGCGCCGCTGAAGCCTATATGGACGGTATGCTGACCATGGAGGACGGCTCCACCATATATGACCTGCTGTATCTCGCCACCAAAAATATGGAATGGCGCAAGGGCAACAAGCTGCATCATACCGGCAAGAGCCCGCTTGACCGCTTTACCAGATTCCTCGACCAGATTAATCCGGTCGGCCGCTCGCAGAAGAATGTCGCCCACCATTACGATCTCTCCAGCGAGCTTTATGAACTGTTCCTGGACCCGGACCGGCAGTACAGCTGCGCCTATTTCGAACATCCTGACGACAGCCTCGAACAGGCACAAATTAACAAGAAAAAACATATATATAAAAAGCTGTTACTGGAAAGTTCCCACAAACTACTTGATATCGGATGCGGCTGGGGCGGGCTCGCCCTGACCATGAATGAACTGTCCGGCGCCGATGTCACGGGCATCACCCTCAGTGAAGAACAGCTGGCCTATGCCAGCCGGCGTGCAGGCAGCAATGACCGGGTCAATTTCCACCTGCAGGACTATCGCCTGGTAAAAGAAAAATATGACCGGATTGTCTCGGTCGGCATGTTCGAGCATGTGGGCCTGCTGCAGTACCAGACCTTCTTTGACAAAGTCCATGACCTGCTCGAAGACGACGGTGTCGCCCTGCTGCACACCATCGGCCGGGCGGATGGGCCGGGCGCCACTGACCCCTTCACCAAGAAATATATCTTTCCCGGCGGTTATGCTCCGGCCCTGTCTGAAATCGCTCCCTGCATCGAAAAGGCCGGCCTCTATATCACTGACATCGAGGTCTGGCGCCTGCATTATGCGGAAACGTTGCGCCATTGGCGTGAAGCCTGTATCGCCAACAAAGACAAGATCATCGGCCTGTACGACGACCGTTTTTATCGCATGTGGGAATTTTATCTGGCCGGATCGGAATGCGCCTTCCGCAACATGGGTCATGTAGTGTTCCAGATCCAGCTGGCCAAACACCCGGATGCCGTCCCTTTGACCCGGGATTATATCTCTCAGTCTTCCTGAGGCACAAAGAAGGTCCGAAGGGCGTCGTCAATCAACGGCCCCCAGTTTTTCCAGTTATGGCCTTCGTCCACCTCCCTGTAGGTCAGGTCATAGCCCTTGGCCGCCAGGGTACGCTTGAACCTGCGGCCGGCGGCGATATTATCTTCCTTTTGTGTGCCGAAACTCAGGAAAATCCGGACCGGCTTGCGATCTTCTTTCTTGTACAGGTCGCGCAGCACGTCTAAATGCTGGTCGTTGGCCGGAGACTGCATGGCGACCCCGGCAAATATATTGTTCAACATCAGGCCGAAACAGGCCGCATTCACGGCTCCGAACGACAGTCCCATGATGACCCGGTCTTCGCGCCGGGAACTCACCGGCCAGTCCTTGCTGACCCGGGGAACAAGTTCGCGGGCAAAAAAACCGGCATAATCGACGTTGCAGAAAAATTCCTTCAACCGTCGGTTCTCCGACAGGTTATCGGGATTTCTGCTGTCGACAAAAACAGCTATCAGAGGCCGGATATGGCCGGCGGCAATTTCCCTGTCCAGCACCTGCTTCATATTGCCATATTCCAGGTACCATTGGCCGTCTGTCACAAACAACAGGGGCAGACGGAGGTCAGCAGTAATCCTTTCCGGCCGATAGACCCGATACTGTAGTTCATATCCGAGGAGTTGACTGGAAATGCGAATATTTTCGGACAATACTCCCGCCGCGTTGGCCAGACCAGGAATAAGGGCTGATAGGCACAGCGAGAAAACACATACATATATTCTCGCAAGCCCCTTCATTTATTCAACTTTTTCCTGAGCGATGCCCAATAGTCCAGGCGCTTCTTGATGTCCCGTTCAAAGCCGCGCTCGGTCGGGGAATAGAATTTCTCCCGCTCCATGTCGTCCGGGAAATAATTCTGACCGGAAAATCCGTGCTCCGTATGGTGATCATATTCGTAGCCCGCACCATAGCCCAGATCCTTCATCAGGTTGGTCGGCGCATTGAGGATATGCATCGGCGGGTTGAGCGAGCCGGTGGCCTTGGCCGCCCGCTTGGCCGCCCCATGCGCCTTATAGGCGGCATTTGACTTGGGCGCGGTGCCGAGGTAAATCACCGCCTGGATCACCGCCAGATCGCCCTCCGGTGAACCGAGAAATTCATAAGCGTCCTTGGCGGCCAGGGTCTGGTGCAGGGCTTCCGGGTCGGCCAGGCCGATATCCTCCACTGCAAAGCGCACCAGGCGCCGGAGGATATAAAGCGGCTCCTCGCCCCCGTCCAGCATGCGGCAGGTCCAGTACAGCGCCGCATCGGTATCGGACCCGCGCAGGGACTTATGGAGTGCCGAGATCAGGTTGTAGTGCCCTTCCCGGTCCTTGTCGTAAACCGGCGCCCGCTTCTGCAGCACCTTCATCAGCGCCGAGGAATCCAGTTCCTCGTCAAACTCCAGGTTAAACAGTATCTCCGCCAGGTTGAGCAAATAGCGCCCGTCGCCGTCGGCCATACTGTAGAGCAGGCTGCGGGCTTCGTCCGTTAAGGGCAGCTCCTGTTCCATCAGTTTTTCCGCCCGGCCGAGCAACTGCTCCATGGCCTCGTCATCAAGCCGGTTCAGGGTCAGCACCTGCACCCGGCTCAGGAGCGCGGCATTAAGCTCGAAGGAGGGATTTTCCGTGGTCGCGCCCACCAGAATGATGGTGCCGTCTTCCACATAAGGCAGGAAACCATCCTGCTGGGACCGGTTGAAACGGTGGATTTCATCCACAAACAGCAACGTGCCCTGCCCCGACTTGCGGCGCTGTTTCGCCGCTTCGAAACATTTGCGCAGGTCGGCCACGCCGGAAAAGACGGCGCTGATCTGTTCAAAGTAAAGGTCGGTTTCCCGGGCCAGCAGACGGGCCATGGTGGTCTTGCCGGTACCCGGCGGTCCCCAGAACACGAGGGAGCTCAGCCGCCCGGATTTCAGCATCCGCTTGAGGGTGCCGTCGTCTCCCGTCAGATGCCCCTGGCCGACCACTTCATCTAGGCTTTCCGGCCGCAGGCGGTCCGCCAGCGGGTGCGGCGCCTGGTCTTCCAGGCCGGCAGCATCAAACAGATCACTCATTCACATTCCTAGCGGCAGTAATAACTGCTGTTTCCACGTACGCCACACTCGATCAGGCGTCCCTGACGGCGAATACCAAAACTCATGTCCCGATCCACATCATTCAGCAGGTCCTGCAACTGATCCACGGTCTCCACCTTGTTGCCGTTAACGGACTCAACAAAATCACCGGGACGGACGACGCCGAGCCTGCGGACCGGGCTGACCCGATCCACTGACAGTACAATAACGCCTTTGTCGAACATACTCAAACCAAGTTCGTCCGCATAGGCCGGGGACAGGTTCGCCACCTTGAGCCCGGTGAAGATATGATTGCCTTCCAGCACGGTAATATCCCGCGGCGGGTCCTCGACCGCCGGCGCCAAAGGCATCATGACGGTACGACGATCATCCCCGCGCAGGATTTCCACCGGCACTTCACCACCGACTCTCTCGAGCCCGATATGATAGCGGATTGCCTGTGGATCAAACACTTCCTTGCCGTCCACACTCAGGATCACATCACCCTGCTCGATGCCCGCCTTGTCGGCCGGGCCGTCGGGGTAAATATTATCCACCAGCACACCGCCGGGACGGTCAAGGCCCAGGCTTTCGGCGATCTCGGAGGTTACGGCCTGGCCGTTGGCGCCGAACCAGGGCCGCACCACCTTGCCGCCGGACAGGGCCGAGGTGACGACGAAATGCACCATATTGGCCGGAATGGCGAAACCGATACCGTTGGAACCGCCGGAGCGGGAGAAAATGGCGGAGTTGATGCCCAGCAGGCGGCCATCCATGCCGATCAGCGCCCCGCCGCTGTTGCCGGGGTTCACCGCGGCATCGGTCTGGATATAAGACTGATAGTTGGAAAGCTGCAGCTGGGTCCGCGCCAGGGCCGAGACAATGCCGCTGGTCACGGTCTGGCCGACACCGAAAGGATTACCGATGGCCAGGACCAGGTCCCCGACTTCAACCTCGTCGGAATCAGCGAATTCCAGAACGGGCAACCTGCCCTTGACGCCGTCTATCTTCAGCACCGCCAGGTCGGTCTGGGCGTCATCGAGAATGACTTCGGCGGAAAACTCCCGCCGGTCCGACAGGGCGACAACGATTTCGTCGGCGCCGTCAATCACATGATGGTTGGTGACGATGGTGCCGTTTTCCCGCACGATTACGCCGGAGCCGAGGGAACGTTCAATCCGCTCCCGCGGCATGCCGCCCAGTCCCTGGCCGAAAAAGCGCTGGAAAAACGGATCGTCGAAGAAAGGAGAGCGGCTGCGGGTTTTGATCACCCGCTTGGTATAGATATTGACCACGGCCGGCGCCGCCTTTTTCACAATCGGTGAATAGGACAGAGTCACTTCGGCCTGGCTCTGGGGCACTTTGCGATCGGCGCCGTGGGTCGCGCCGGTGATCATCAACCCCATAAGAATGGCGCCCAGAAGAGTGACACATGATCGTTTCATCTTACCTTACCTCTGTCGTTTCGATGCTCTTTAAAGAAATACCTTTTTGTAGGCCTCACGCTCTATATCGTAAACCTGCACCGTAAGTTCAATGGCGCTGAGTCCCAGCGTGCCAAGCTGTTCTGCGATTGCATTTGTCAAATGTGATTTTTGCTCGTTGGTGCGACCCGCAAGGATATATACCATCACATTGATAAAACGGTTCTCGCCGTGACCGACCTGATAGGTATCATAGGCCAGCGTGCGAAGTTTGATTTCCTCTTCAAGAAACAGGGCTGAGTCCACGGTGCCGGACCGTGCCCGGTCGATAAGGTGCCGGGGCGAGACCGTTTCCTCCAGTTCCCTGGCGTATTCAATCACGAGATGGGGCATTACAGGGTTTCCTTGGTTTTATTCTTATCTGTCCCCGTATTAACCTAAGATGAATCAATGCGATAGGGCTTCCGGTCAGATTTTTTGAATACAATTCAGGCATCCTGAATTATGCTGGTACCGAATGGTTATATCAGAATCGGTCCGAAAAACTAACAGGGCGAAACAATGGAAGAAATGATTTACTGGATCGGTCTTGTCGGCATGGCTGTGTTTGCCATATCCGGCGCCCTGGCTGCCCTCAGGCAGGAACTCGACCCCTTCGGTTTGCTGGTGATCGCCACGGTCACCGCCGTCGGCGGCGGCACGCTCCGTGATGTGCTGCTCGACCTGCCGGTGTTCTGGGTGGAAAACCCCTCCGCCCTCTATGTCATCCTCGCCGCCGCTGTCATCACCCCCTTCTGGGCCAGATTGCTGGAAAGCCGTATGAAAGTGCTGATCTGGGCCGATGCCTGCGGCCTGGCGCTGTTTACCGCCACCGGCACCCAGAAGGCCATGCTGGCGGGCTCCAGCGCCATTGTCGCCGTCACCATGGGCGTCATGACGGCCGCGGCCGGCGGCGCCATCCGCGACATCCTGTGCAACGAAATCCCGCTGGTGTTGCGCAAGGAACTTTATGCAGTCCCTGCCATTCTCGGCGGCAGCAGCTTTTACCTGCTGACCAAGGCCGCTGTGGCGCCGGAATTGACCCTGGTCATATCCTGCCTGGTCACCCTTCTGGTAAGACTGGTGGCGGTGACATATTCCTTCTCCCTGCCCGCCCTGGGGCATCGCGCTGAAAAGCAGGCGGCAGGCCGGGAAGAAAACAATTAAGGGGAACCCGGATGGGAAAAAATTTTACCCAGGTCGATTTCAGCGAGGAAGAATTCCACAACTTCTCCCACCGCCTCAACGACCAGCTGCTGCTGCTCAGGGATATCCTCGATAAACCCGGCTTCGGCGACGGCGACATGACTCTCGGCGCCGAGTTCGAGATGTATATCACCAAAGAAGACGGCGAAATTTCCCCCATCAACAAGGAGCTTCTCGAGCGGCTCGATAAGTCCCTGTTCCAGCTCGAACTGAACCAGTTCAACCTGGAATATAATGTCACGCCGACCAAAGCCGCCGGCACCCCGTTCGACACCCTGCACCGGGAAATGGCCGGTGCCCTGCAAACAGCCAATGATGCCGCCGCTTCCTTCCACAGCAGCCTGGTGCCGGTCGGGATCCTGCCGACGCTTCGGGCGGAACACCTGCTGCCGGAGTTCATGACCGACATTCCGCGCTTCCGCTGCCTGTCCGACAGCCTGCACAAGCTCCGCGGCGGTGCTTTCGAGGTCAACATCAACGGCCAGGACCCGATCGAGCTCAGCTCCCATGACGTGACTCTGGAGGGGGCCAATACCTCGTTCCAGATCCATATGCGGGTGGAACCGCACCGCTTTGCCGATACCTTCAATGCGATCCAGATGATCACCCCCATGGCGGTGGCGCTGGCGGCCAATTCGCCGCTGCTCCTGGGACATCGGCTGTGGCAGGAGACCCGGATCGCCCTGTTCAAGCAGTCCATCGACAGCCGCCAGCGCAACACCGTCGCCTGGCGCCAGCCCGCCCGGGTCACTTTCGGCCATGGCTGGGTCCGGGAGGGATTATGGGAATTGTTTGCCGAAACGGTACGTCTCTACCCGCCCATCATTCCGCTGTTGTTCGAGGAAGATGCCAACGCCGTGTTCGAGGCCGGGGGTATCCCCGGACTGGAGGAACTGTCGCTGCACATGGGCACCACCTGGCCGTGGAACCGGGCGGTTTATTCCGCCGCCGCCGGGGGACATACGCGGATTGAAATGCGCGCCCTGCCCGCCGGACCGTCGCTGATCGACATGACCGCCAATGCCGCCTTTTACATCGGGGTCGCCATGGCGCTGCGGGACCGCATCAACGAGATTCTGCCGGCGATGCCGTTCCGTTTTGCCGAGTATAACTTTTATCGGGCCGCGCAGAACGGCCTCGATGCCCATATCCTGTGGCCGGAACCAGGCCAGCACCATCCGCGCGAAGTACCGATCACCGAGGTCATTGCCGAGCTCCTGCCGCTGATGGAAGAAGGACTGGCGGCCATCGGCGTTGACAATAGGGACAGCGGCCGCATGGTCTCAATCATCCGGGACCGGCTGGACAGCCGCATGACCGGCGCCCGCTGGCAGCTGGAGATGCTGGAAAAATATGAGCAGGACCTGCCCCGCATCCAAGCCTGCCAGGCCATGCTGCGCGCCTATATGGAACGGCAGGAAAGCGGCGCCCCGGTCAGTGAATGGAGCTGCAGCCTGTGACCAAAGAGGATAACCAGATCAAGATATGGACCGATCCGCCAGCGGATAAGCTGGGCAACAGCGTCAAGGATTTCCTCAATCATCTGGGCGGACCGACCTGGATCGATGTCACCGGCCGGGACTGCAGCCGCTGCCGGGTGGTCACCACCCTGCTGCACGGCAATGAACCCTCCGGCACCAAGACCCTGTACCAGTGGCTGATGAGCGGGACCATCCCGGAAGTGACCATGCATTTCCTGGTCTGTTCGGTGGAGGCCGCGCTGACCACCCCGGAATTCAGCAACCGGCACCTGCCGGACCGGCCCGATATGAACCGCTGCTTCAAACCGCCGTTCGACGGGGTTGAAGGCCGGGTCGCGGAGCAGGTGATCAACCGGATCCGCTCACTTGCCCCCGAGGCAGTGGTGGATATCCATAACACGTCCGGCTCCGGGCCCGATTTCACAGTCACCTCGCACCTGACAGATAAACATCGCGCCCTGGCTGCCCGTTTGTCCTGCCGGCTGATCTACACCGGCATCAAGCTGGGCGCACTGATGGAAGTGGAGCTCGGCATCCCCATCATTACTCTTGAGGCGGGCGGCAGCTGGGACCTGGAGGCCGATCTGACGGCCATGAAGGCCATCGGGCACCTTACGGCCGAGAATGACCTTTTCGCGGCTCAGGCAGCTCCTGAGGTAGATTTATTCGCCCATCCCATGCGACTGGAGGCCCTGCCCGGCACCACACTGGACTATGACACCGAAAAATCATCGGAAACGGACCTCACCCTGCACCGGGATATCGAACATCACAACTTCGGGGTAACCGCCAAAGACACGGCGCTGGGCTGGGCCGGAGAAGATATTCTCGAGCGCCTTGTGGTGCAGGATTATGACGGGAAAAACCGGGTCCGGGAGCTGTTCTACGTTGACGGCGGCGAGTTCTGCACCGCCTGCGACCTGCGCCTGTTCATGGTCACCACCCGCCCGCGGATCGCGCTGAGCGACTGCCTGTTTTATCTGGTCAAGGCCTAAACGAAAAAGGCGGCTCGCTGAGCCGCCCTTTCAAATTCTGCAGGGAGAGAGAAGCTTAGGCTGCTTCTTCTTCACCTTCGTCGTCGATCATAACCGGACCGGAAGCCTGCCCTTTGGCGTCTTCGTCACGATCCACCAGTTCGATCACGGCAACCGGTGCTGCGTCACCATGACGGAAACCGGCTTTCAGGATACGGGTGTAACCGCCGTTACGATCAGTATAGCGCTCGGCCAGGTCACCGAACAGCTTGGCTACGACATCAATGTCGCCGCCTTCGGCAAGTACAGCCTTGGAAATCTGCGGCAGACGCGAAGCAGCCTGACGACGAGCGTGCAGGTCACCGCGTTTACCCAGCGTAATCAGGCGCTCTACGATCGGGCCAAGTTCCTTGGCTTTCGGCAGAGTGGTTACGATCTGCTCATGCTTCAGAAGTGCGTGAGCCATATTGGCAAACATCGCTTTACGATGTGAGCTTGTTTTGTTCAGCTTACGGCCAGCTCTACGATGGCGCATCTTACTTACTCCTCAGGAGGGTATCCACAAGGGACCCGGTCCTTCTCTCTGTTAATCTAAATTAAAATTCCTGTTCCATCTTCTTGACGAGTTCGTCAATATTCTCCGGCGGCCAGCCCGGGTTATCCATACCCAGACGCAGCCCCATAGTGGAGAGCACCTCTTTGATCTCGTTCAGAGACTTACGACCAAAGTTCGGTGTGCGAAGCATTTCAGCTTCAGTTTTCTTGACCAGGTCACCGATGTAGACGATGTTGTCGTTCTTCAGGCAGTTTGCTGAACGAACGGACAGTTCAAGCTCGTCAACCCGACGCAGCAGGTTCCGGTTGAAGGCCGGTTCTTCGGATTCTTTCTCGGCAGACGTATCTTCAGGCTCTTCAAAGTTGATGAAGGTCTGCAGCTGATCCTGGAGAATGCGGGCAGAGAATGCCAGAGCATCTTCCGGGGTCACGGTGCCGTCGGTTTCGATGGTCATGATCAGCTTGTCATAGTCAAGGATCTGACCTTCACGGGTGTTTTCCACGCGGTAGCTGACTTTGCGCACCGGGCTGTACAGGCTGTCCACCGGGATCAGGCCGATCGGGGCGTCATCCGGACGGTTGTTAACAGCCGGGACATAGCCTTTACCGGTGTTAATGGTCAGTTCCATACGCAGTTCGGCACCATCATCCAGGGTGCAGATCACCAGATCGGGATTGTGGATGGTGACATCGGCAATCTCGGTAATCTGGCCGGCGGTGACCTCACCCGGGCCGGTTGCTTCCAGGCTCAGGCGTTTCGGGCCTTCACCCTCAAAGCCGACAGCCAGGTTCTTGATGTTCAGGACGATGTCCGTCACATCTTCACGCACACCCGGAATGGATGAGAATTCATGAAGGACGTTGTCGATATGGATCGACGTCACCGCTGCACCCTGCAGGGAAGACAGCAGAACGCGACGCAGTGCATTTCCGAGGGTCATCCCGAAACCGCGCTCAAGCGGTTCGGCGACAATGGTAGCCTTGCGGCGCTCGTCACCTTCCTGCTTGATGTCAAGTTTCGTCGGCTTAATGAGTTCTTGCCAATTATTTTGGATCACTGTTCAGTCCCCGTAAAAATTATAAACCTTCATACAGATCAGTCCGGCATAAGCCGGACGACCATAAACCCGATTAAACCCGGCGCCGTTTCGGCGGACGACAACCGTTATGCGGAATCGGCGTTACGTCACGAATGGAGGTAATGGTGAAACCAATAGCCTGCAGCGCGCGAAGAGCGGATTCACGACCTGAACCAGGTCCTTTAACTTCCACTTCCAGGGTTTTCATGCCGTGTTCCTGGGCTTTTTTGCCGGCATCTTCGGCAGCAACCTGGGCGGCATAAGGAGTGGATTTACGTGAACCTTTAAAACCCATGGCACCGGCTGTGGACCAGGAAATGGTGTTTCCCTGCGCATCAGCGATGGTGATGATGGTATTGTTAAAGGTGGAGTTCACATGAGCCACACCGTTGGTGATGTTTTTCCGCTCTCTGCGACGTACTCTTTTTTCAGTAGCCATTTCTCAAATACCTTATTTCTTCTTACCGGCAATCGCGACCGCTTTACCCTTGCGGGTACGGGCGTTGGTGCTTGTCCGCTGTCCGCGCACAGGCAGTTTCTTACGATGCCGAAGGCCACGATAGGACCCCAGATCCATCAGACGTTTAATGTCCATGGCTACATCACGACGAAGATCACCTTCGACGGTATAGTCACTATCAATGGTTTCGCGGATTTTAATGACTTCCGCGTCACTCAGCTGGTTCACCCGGGTTTCCGGTGCGATACCAAGTTTGTCACAAATCGCCTTGGCAGAGGTGTGCCCAATGCCTGTGATATAAGTCAAAGCGATTTCCACCCTTTTTCCGGTGGGAATGTTAACGCCAGCAATACGCGCCACGATCGTATCTCCCGATCAAAAATTCCAAAACGATAGGCAACCACCCGGTATACCGTGAAGTTGCGCGATTATAGGTATAAAGGACGCCCAGTCAACCTTAGAATAAGGAAACTTTTACACTTTTTTTAAAGCGCGTCCAATACTTCATTTATCTGGGTGGTGACATCATCAATGTCGGCCATCCCGTCAATGGTTTTCAACACACCCTTGCCGCTGTAATAGGGCAGCAGGGGAGCTGTCTGTGCGTGATAGGTTTCCAGACGAGAAACAACGGTCTCCCGGTTGTCGTCCGCCCGGCGTTTGAAATTCGTAGAACCACAGCTGTCACACACGCCAGCAACTCGTGGTTTGAGGTTCGTATCATGGTAGCCGGCATTACATTCGGCGCAGGTATAGCGTCCGGTGATGCGGTCAACCAAAGCTTCGTCATCGACTTTCATCTCGATGACGGCATCAACTTTGAGGCCTTTCTTGTCCAGAAGATCATCCAGGGCCTCGGCCTGGGCAACGGTCCGCGGGAAGCCATCCAGCAGGAAACCGTTTTTGCAGTCTTCTTCCTCGATGCGGTCGGCAATAATCCCGATCACGATTTCGTCGGTGACCAGTTTACCCGCATCCATGAATTCCTTGGCTTTCTTGCCAATCTCTGTCTGGTTGGCAACGGCGGCGCGCAGCATGTCGCCGGTGGAAAGCTGGACAATACCGCGGGAAGACATAATACGCTGTGCCTGGGTTCCCTTACCGGCTCCCGGAGGACCTAACAATACAACAATCATCTGCGGCGTCCCTTCCCTCTCAGTTTTGATTTTTTCAGCAGGCCCTCATACTGGTGTGCCATCAGGTGGCTGTGAATCTGCCCTACCGTATCCATGGTCACATTCACCACGATCAGGAGCGAGGTCCCGCCGAAGTAGAACGGAATGGAATATTTGGAGATCAGGATCTCGGGTAGAAGGCATACGGCACACAGGTAGGCCGATCCGACGACGGTCAAGCGTGTCAGAACATAGTCAAGATAGGTGGCGGTATTCTTACCCGGGCGAATCCCCGGAATAAAGCCACCGTATTTTTTCAGGTTATCGGCTGTTTCCTCCGGATTGAACACAATCGCCGTATAGAAGAAACAGAAAAACACAATCAGGAGCACGTAAAGCGCCATATAAAGCGGCTGGCCACGGCCCAGTTGAGCTGTCACGGTGGTCATCCACTCGGGGCCGCCCTCAGCCAGGAAGCCGGCCACAGTCAGCGGCATCAGCAGCAGGGAGGACGCGAAGATCGGCGGAATAACCCCGGCGGTGTTCAGCTTCAGCGGCATATGGGACTGTTCACCTTTGGCAACCTGGTTGGCCTGCTGGCGCTTCGGATACTGGATCAGCACCCGGCGCTGTGAACGCTCCATGAACACGATAAAGGCAATCACGACTACGACCATGACCATCAGGCCGACGATCACAAGCGGACCGCCCAGCAGGCCGCGACTGCTCATGTCCAGTGTGCTGGCCATTGCCCGGGGCAGCTGAGCCACGATACCGGCGAATATGATCAGGGAAATACCGTTACCAATGCCGCGGGAGGTGATCTGCTCACCCAGCCACATCAGGAACATGGTGCCGCCCACCAGGGTAATCACTGTGGTGGCGCGGAAGAAGATCCCCGGATCAATGGCAATATTTTCCTCGAGACCGACGGCGATGGCATAGGCCTGAACAGCCGTCAGGAGTACTGTACCGTAGCGGGTATACTGGTTGATCTTGCGGCGGCCGGACTGGCCTTCCTTCTTCATCTCACCCAGGGCCGGGGAAATGGACGTCATCAACTGCATGATAATGGAGGCGGAGATATAGGGCATGATGTTGAGCGCAAAAATACTCATGCGCTGCAACGCACCCCCGGCGAACAGGTCCAACATACCCAGAATTCCGCCCTGGTTCTGGTTGAACATCTGATCAAGGGCAACAGGGTCAATACCCGGCAGGGGAATATAGGTCCCCAGGCGATAGATAACCAGTGCAACGAGCGCAAACATAATCCGTTTCTGAAGTTCCTTGGCCTTGGAAAAGGAGCTGAAATTCAGATTTGCGGCGAGTTGTTCTGCTGCTGATGCCATCTATTTTATTCCCTGTTGCCTCTTTATATATCGAGCCTTACGCTTCTGCCGGAGCGGCGGCTGCCGCTACTGTAACAGAACCGCCGGCTGCTTCAACTGCTTTGACAGCAGCTTCGGAAGCACCAGTGACCTCGATCTGGATTTTAGCCTTCAGCTCACCTTTGGCCAGAAGACGAACACCGTCTTTGATACCGTTCACCAGGCCGGCTTCTTTCAGCACGTCAATGGTGATCGGTTTCTTGGCGTCCAGTTTCTTGGCGTCAATGGCAGCCTGCAGGCGACCCAGATTCACGGGAACAAAGGTTTTGCGGTTCGGGCTGTTAAAGCCGCGTTTCGGCAGACGCATATGAAGCGGCATCTGACCACCTTCAAAACCTTTAACGGCTACACCGGAACGGGATTTCTGGCCTTTTACGCCACGACCGCCGGTTTTACCTTTGCCGGAGCCGATACCGCGCCCAACACGGGTGCGGCTTTTTGTGGCGCCGGGTTTGTTGGCAATTTCATTGAGTTTCATAATGACTTACCTTGCTTAAGCTTCTTCAACCTTGACCATGTGGCTGACCTTGCGGATCATGCCACGCACGGCCGGCGTATCTTCCAGCTCGCGGGTCCTGTGCATCTTGTTCAGGCCGAGGCCGATCAGGGTTGCACGCTGGTCTTGGGTTCTGCGGATCGGGCTGCCGATCTGTGTCACCTTGATAGTTTTCTTTTCTGTGGCCATCAGTCTTTACTCCGTAGCCGCTGCGCCAGCAGCATTCTTTTCGCCGCGACGGGCAACGATGTCACTGACTTTTTTACTGCGTTTGGAGGCAACCATACGCGGTGACATCTGACGTGTCAGCGCATTGATGGTGCCCCGAACCATGTTGTAGGGGTTGGATGTACCGGTGGATTTGGAAACCACATCCTGTACACCCAGGGCCTCGAATACAGCACGCATCGGACCACCGGCGATGATACCCGTACCGGGCTGGGCTGAACGGATCACCACTTTACCGGCGCCGTGACGGCCCTCGATATCGTGATGCAGTGTCCGGCCTTCGCGCAGCGGTACACGGATCATGTTTTTCTTGGCAGCTTCCGTTGCCTTGCGAATTGCCTCAGGCACCTCGCGGGCTTTGCCCTTGCCGAAACCGACACGTCCCTTGCCGTCGCCGACAACTACCAGGGCGGCAAAACCGAAGCGGCGACCACCTTTGACAACTTTTGCCACACGGTTGATGTGGACAAGTTTTTCCACCAGGTCACTTTGTTCCTGACGGGGTTCTCTTTCTGACCGAGCCATTCTGTCTTTCCTCTCTTAGAAATTGAGACCAGCTTCACGCGCAGCGTCAGCCAGGGCTTTCACGCGACCGTGGTACAGGAAACCGCCACGATCGAAAACAACCTGATCAACACCGGCGCTTTTGGCGCGGTCTGCGATCAATTTTCCTACTTCGGCAGCGGCATTGGAGTTGCTGCCGTTACCAAGTTTACTGCGCAGGTCCGTATCCAGTGTGGATGCGGCTGCGACCGTAACGCCTTTCGCGTCATCGATAACCTGGGCATAGATATGCTGGTTGGTACGATGAATGGAAAGACGGGGCCGCCCTGCTGCCACCTTGCGGAGCTGTGTACGCACCCGCTGGCGACGACGTTTAAAAAGTTTTTCAGTCTTGTTTGCCATGACGACCACCTATTATTTCTTCTTGCCTTCTTTGCGGAAGATATATTCGTCGGAGTATTTGATACCTTTGCCTTTATAGGGCTCGGGCTTACGCCATTCACGAATTTGCGCCGCAACCTGGCCAACTTTCTGTTTATCAATGCCGGAGATGATGATTGTTGTCTGATCCGGACATTTCACATCGATGCCTTCCGGGATCGGAAAGATAACATCGTGGCTATAACCCAGCTGAAGCTGGACGTTGTTGCCCTGCACAGCGGCACGGTAACCAACACCATTCAGCTTGAGTTCCTTGGAAAACCCGTCGGTAACACCGGTTACCAGGTTTTCGGCCAATGTGCGCTGCATGCCCCACATGGAGCGGGCGCGCTTTGTTTGACCGATCGGCATAACAGTGATGTTGCCGTCTTCAAGTTTCACATCCACCTCGTCCATGAAGGTCATGGCGAGTTCACCTTTCGGGCCTTTGATTTTCAGGTCGCGACCGTCGAGGTTGGCTTCAACACCCTGGGGTACAGCAACAGGTCTCTTACCAATACGTGACATACCGGATCTCCTTAGAATACTGTACAGATGATCTCGCCGCCGACATTTTCAGCACGTGCTTCTGCGTCGGAAAGAACACCCTTAGGGGTTGAAACAATGGAAATACCAAGACCGTTGCGTACCCGCGGCAGGTCGTTCACAGAGGAATAAACCCGGCGACCCGGTTTGGAAATACGTTTGATTTCCTGGATCACGGGCAGGCCCTCATGATATTTCAGTTCGATGCTGATTTCAGCTTTACCGTTTTCACCGTCATTGCGGCTGTAACCACGGATGTAGCCTTCGCGCTCCAGCACGTCCAGAATGCGCTGACGCATTTTGGAAGCCGGAGAGGAAATCACTTTTTTATTCGCACGCTGTCCGTTCCGGATACGTGTCAGCATATCTGCCAGAGGATCACTCATAGACATCTGTCAGTCCTCCTTACCAGCTCGACTTCACAACACCGGGAAGCTGACCGACAGAGGCCAGTTCACGGAGGGAAACACGAGACATTTTGAACTTGCGGTGATAGCCGCGCGGACGACCATTTACCTGGCAACGGTTACGCACACGGGTCGGTGCGCTGTTGCGCGGCAGTTTGGCCAGCTTCAGGCGGGCCATGAACTGCTCTTCAGGCGACAGATCGGGATCCACCGCGGCTTTTTTCAGGGCTTCGCGTTTTGCAGCATATTTTGCGACAAGACGCTGCCTTTTCATATTCTTCTCAACGGCGCTAGTTTTAGCCATTATTCAAATCCTCCTGCCGTTTCAATCAGTTTGAAAACGGCATCTGGAAACCGGCCAGAAGCTCTTTCGCTTCTTCATCGGTCTCAGCCGTCGTACAGATAATGATGTCCATACCCCGAACGTCATCAACTTGATCATAGCTGATTTCGGGGAATACCAGCTGCTCCTTCAGGCCCAGGGCATAGTTGCCGCGACCGTCGAAGCTTTTGCCGTTCACGCCGCGGAAGTCACGCACGCGGGGCAGAGCGACCTGGATCAGGCGATCAAGGAACTCATACATGCGGTTTCCGCGCAGGGTCACTTTACAACCCAGCGGCATTTCTTCACGCACTTTAAAACCGGCGATGGATTTTTTGGCACGTGTCGTAACCGGCTGCTGACCGGCGATCAGGGCCATTTCCTCAACAGCCTTTTTCACCTTCTTGGAATCGCCAACAGCTTCGCCAACCCCCATATTGAGGACGATCTTGTCCAGCTTCGGCATTTGCATGACGTTTTTGTAAGCAAACTTTTCCTGCATTTTGGCCTTGATTTCGCTCTCATAGACCTCACGCAGACGAGGAGTATAATTAGTCATTGATGACCTCCCCTGATGCTTTGGCAACACGAACTTTCGTGCCGTCTTTTTCAACTTTAAATCCAACTTTGGTCGGTTTGCCGGTTTTCGGGTCCTTCAGGGCCAGGTTGGAGACGTGGATAGAAGCTTCCTTCGTAACAATTCCACCCTGGGATGTCTGGGACGGACGTGTGTGGCGTTTCACCACATTCACACCCTGCACCACGGCACGACCTTCGGACGGCAGCATCTTGATGATCTCACCAGTTTTGCCTTTGTCCTTGCCAGTCAGAACGACAACCTCGTCGCCCTTCCTGATTTTGTACTTAGCATTTTTCGCCATTACAGAACCTCCGGAGCCAGAGAAATGATTTTCATCTGTTTAGCAGCACGCAGTTCACGCACAACAGGGCCGAAGATGCGTGTGCCGATCGGTTCGTTCTGTTTGTTAACCAGAACAGCGGCGTTGCGGTCAAAGCGGATGGAAGTGCCGTCGGGGCGCTTCACTTCTTTAGCCGTACGCACAATCACTGCACGATGCACCTGACCTTTTTTCACGCGTCCGCGCGGAATTGCTTCCTTTACGCTGACGACAATGATATCGCCGACACCGGCGGTTTTCCGTTTGGAACCACCGAGCACCTTGATGCACTGAACCCGGCGGGCACCGGAGTTGTCGGCAACGTCAAGATTGGTTTGCATTTGAATCATTGGTCTATTCCAATATCTATTTAATAATCTTCACACTAAAGACGCTATTTAGGCGCCTTCTACCACTTTCCAAGACTTTTTCTTGGAAATCGGACGACATTCTTCAATACGAACAGTGTCGCCCACCTGGCATTTGTTGCTTTCGTCATGCGCATGATATTTTTTGGAACTACGCACAACTTTCTTCAGCAGAGGGTGTTTGAAACGACGTTCAACCAGAACCACGACGGTTTTGTCGTTTTTGTCGCTTACCACTTCACCTTGCAAAATACGTTTAGGCATGTTGAGTTACCTTCTTAATTACGCGCTGGCACGTTTTTCATTGACCACAGTCTGGATGCGGGCAATATCCCGACGTACCTGACGCACACGAGCCGTATTTTCCAGCTGAGCAGTCGCGCCCTGAAAACGCAGGTTGAACTGCTCTTTTTTCAGGTCGGCAATCTGACCTTCCAGCTCTTCAATAGACTTTCCACGAAGTTCTGACGCTTTCATCACGAACTCTCCTTATTCACCGAGACGCGTGACAAAACGCGTCTGGATCGGCAGTTTGGCAGCAGCACGATCAAAGGCTTCACGAGCCAGATCCTGCGGCACACCATCCATTTCAAACAGAATACGGCCCGGTTTAACACGGCATGCCCAATATTCCGGAGAACCTTTACCTTTACCCATACGGACTTCGGCAGGTTTGGAGGAAACAGGCACATCCGGGAATACACGGATCCAGATTTTACCGGCACGTTTAATGTGACGGGTCATGGCACGACGGGCGGCCTCAATCTGACGGGCTGTAATTCGCTCGGGCTGCAGAGCCTTCAGGCCATAGGCGCCAAAAGTCAGTGAAGTACCGCCTTTGGCATTCCCTTTGATGCGGCCTTTATGGGCTTTACGAAATTTTGTTCTTTTCGGCTGAAGCATAATCTTACCTCAATTTCCCTTAACGGCCTTTGCCGCCGCCAGCAGATTTCTGCTGCTCGTTAATGCGATTGTCACGGGCCATGGGATCATGTTCCATGATATCGCCTTTATAGATCCATACCTTGATGCCGATGATGCCGTAAGGTGTGTAAGCCTTGCTTTCCGCATAATCGATGTCGGAGCGGAATGTATGCAGCGGCACACGGCCTTCACGATACCATTCGGTACGGGCAATCTCTGCGCCACCCAGACGGCCGGCGCTGTTGATCCGGATACCCTGGGCGCCAAGGCGCTGGGCGCTCTGCATCACGCGCTTCATGGCGCGACGGAAAGCGACACGGCGCTCCAGCTGCTGGGCCACATTGTCGGCTGCCAGCTGGGCGTCGATTTCCGGCTTGCGGATCTCAACAATATTCAGGCTCACGTCTGTGGCTTTGGTCATGCCGGCGATTTTCTGGCGCAGTTTTTCGATGTCTGCGCCTTTTTTGCCGATGATCACGCCGGGACGTGCGGAATAGATGGTCACCCGGGCTTTTTTAGCCGGACGCTCGATTACCACACGGCTGACGGCAGCCTGTTTCAGTTCGTTCATCACGAATTTGCGGATTGCCAGGTCTTCGTGCAGCAGATCGCCATACTCTTCACCTTCGGCGTACCAGCGGGAGTCCCAAGTCCGGTTGATGCCCAGACGAAGTCCGATCGGATTTACCTTCTGACCCATTATTCGCTCTCCTCAACCTCGCGGACCACAATCCGGATCCGGCTGAACGGTTTCAAAATTTTGCCTGTACGACCACGGGCCCGCGGACGGAAGCGTTTCATAACCAGAGCCTTGCCTACGCTTGCTTCTGCCACAACCAGATTGTCCACATCGAGACCGTGGTTGTTTTCGGCGTTAGCAACAGCTGACTCCAGAACTTTTTTGACATCCTTGGCGATACGGCGCTTGGAGAAAGTCAGGTCCGCAAGTGCTTTTTCAACTTTCTGGCCGCGAATGATGCCGGCCACCAGATTCAGTTTCTGGGGGCTGATACGAACCATGTTGGCTACTGCCAAGGCTTCGTTTTCGGCAACGCGGCGTGGTGCTGATGATTTACCCACTGTCCTTACCTCTTCTTCGCTTTTTTATCTGCGCCGTGACCGTAGTAAGTACGGGTCGGTGCAAATTCACCAAGTTTGTGGCCAACCATATCCTCGGTCACATAGACCGGGATGAATTTGTGGCCGTTATGGACATTAAAAGTCTGTCCGACAAATTGTGGCAAAATGGTCGACCGACGAGACCAGGTCTTGATCGGTGAGTTTTTGCCGGATTCCGCCATAGCCTCTGACTTCTTGAGAAGATGCAGATCGACAAACGGACCTTTCCATACTGAACGTGCCATTCGTCTGTCTCCTTATTTCTTGCGCTCGTGACGGGACCGCGCAATATAGCGGTCTGTCGACTTGTTGCTACGGGTGCGTTTACCCTTGGTCGGTTTACCCCAGGGTGTCACAGGGTGACGACCACCGGAGGTACGACCCTCACCACCACCATGGGGGTGGTCAATCGGGTTCATCGCAACACCACGGACAGACGGGCGTTTGCCGAGCCAGCGACTACGGCCGGCTTTCGCCAGTTTGATGTTCTGGTTGTCAGGGTTGGACACGGCACCGATAGTGGCCATGCACTCGGCCCGGACATAACGCTGTTCGCCGGAAGCCAGACGAAGCAGGACATAGCCCTGGTCACGGCCGGTTACCTGGACATAGGAACCTGCGGAACGGGCGATCTGGCCGCCCTTGCCCGGTTTCAGTTCAACGTTATGAACAATGGACCCAACGGGGATGGAAGACAGCGGCATGGCGTTGCCCGGTTTCACATCCACTTTCTGACCGGCCACCACTACATCGCCTTCGGCAATACGCTGCGGCGCCAGGATATAGGCCTGCTCACCGTCAGCATATTCGATCAGCGCGATAAAGGCTGTCCGGTTCGGGTCATACTCAAGGCGCTGTACAGTGGCTTCCACGTCCCATTTGCGACGTTTGAAGTCCACCAGACGATAAGCGCGCTTGTGACCGCCGCCACGACGGCGGGCAGTGATACGACCTGCGTTGTTACGTCCACCTGATTTGGTCAGCCCTTCAGTCAGTGACTTGACGGGCTTGCCTTTCCAGAGTTCTGAACGATCCACCTGGACCAGCGAACGCTGGCTGGGTGTAGTCGGATTAAATGTTTTCAAAGCCATTGTTAGATCCCCGTCGTCACGTCGATGGACTGACCTTCAGCCAGTTTAACCATCGCTTTTTTGTAATCGCTCCGGCGACCTTTATGACCGCGGAAACGCTTTACCTTACCTTTGACACGGATGGTGTTCACTGCTTCAACCTTGACATCAAAGAGAGCTTCCACAGCGTCTTTGATTTCCGGCTTGGTCGCAGTCAACGGCACCCGGAATACCACCTGGTTATGCTCTGAAACCAAAGTGGATTTCTCGGTGATCACGGGACCAAGAATAGTATCGTAATGTTTTACTTCAGTCATTTCAGCCTCTCCGTCAGGCTTTCGACGGCTGCTTTGGTCAGAACCAGTTTCTGGCGACGCAGGATGTCATAGACATTGGCGCCCTGGCTCGGCAGGACATCCACGTTCGGGATGTTTGCAGCGGCGAGTTTAAAGTTTTCGCTGACTTCGGCGCCATCAATGAAGAGCGCGTTGTCCAGACCCAGTTTATCAAGCGCCTTGACCAGATCCTTGGTTTTCGGTGCTTTCAGGTCCGCACTGTCCAGAACAATCAGGTTGCCGTTGGCAAGCTTGCTGGACAGGGCCGTTTTCAGGCCGAGTTTGCGAATTTTTTTCGGCAGATCATGGGCGTGTGAACGCACGACCGGACCGAAGGCGCGGCCACCACCACGGAACTGGCTTACTTTACCTGAACCGTGACGGGCGGAACCGCCGCCTTTCTGGCGGCCGATACGTTTAGTGGTACCGGTAATTTCACCGCGGCTCTGTACCTTGTGGGTACCGGCGCGGCGCTTGGCCAGCTGCCACACAACAACACGCTGCAGAATGTCTGCACGCTCGGGAAGACCAAAGATGCCGTCGTCAAGATCGACGTCACCAGCCTTTTTAGCATCAAGCTTCAATACATCGGCTTTCATCGGTCGTTATTCCTTGTTCTCTTCTGCAGTTTCAGCCGGTGCTTCTGCTGCTGCTTCCTCAGCGGGAGCTTCTACAGCCGGAGCTTCTTCGGCAGCGGGCGCTGCGGCGGATTTAACGGCACCCGGGAACGGGGCGTCTTCCGGCAGGGCTTTTTTCACTGCATCACTGACTAAAATCCAGCCGCCTTTGGCACCGGGCACTGCACCTTTAACCAGGAGCAGACCTTCGTCGGCGTCGGTAGCAACTACTTCAAGGTTGTGCACGGTTACGCGCTCGTCACCCAGGTGACCGGCCATTTTCTTGCCTTTGAACACGCGGCCCGGGTCCTGACACTGACCTGTGGAACCGTGTGAACGGTGAGAAATGGATACACCGTGGGTAGCACGCAGACCACCGAAGTTGTGACGTTTCATACCACCGGCAAAACCTTTACCTTTGGAGGTACCAACGACGTCAACCAACTGGCCGTTTACAAAATGTTCCGGGCTCAGTTCCGCGCCAACTTCGATGAAAGCATCATCGGAAATGCGGAATTCGGCCAGCTTTGCTTTCGGCTCAACCTTGGCTTTGGCGAAATGACCGCGCATCTGCTGCGAAGTCCGTTTCACTTTGGCAGCACCAGCTCCGAGCTGCAGGGCGTTGTAACCGTCTTTTTCGGCTGTTTTGTGAGAAACAACCTGAAGGTTATCAACATGCAGAATGGTCACCGGAACGTGTTTTCCGCCTTCGCCGAAAACACGTGACATGCCAACTTTCTTTGCAATAAGTCCTGAACGCATGCTCATTACCCCTGCAGTTTGATTTCAACTTCCACCCCGGCAGCCAGGTCGAGCTTCATCAGCGCGTCAACTGTCTGGGGTGTCGGCTCAACAATGTCGAGAAGGCGCTTGTGTGTGCGCATTTCGAACTGTTCGCGTGATTTTTTGTTCACGTGCGGTGACCGCAGAACCGTAAATTTCTCAATCCGTGTCGGCATCGGAATGGGGCCGCGTACGCTGGCGCCAGTTCTTTTGGCCGTATTGGCGATTTCACCGGCAGCCTGGTCCAGGACACGGTGGTCAAACGCCTTAAGGCGGATACGAATGTTTTGTGAATCCAACATAATTAAATACGCGGGCTTACGCCCGCGCTCCTAGATAGAAACTATTCGATAATTGAGGCTACGACGCCGGCGCCGACGGTACGACCGCCTTCACGGATGGCGAAACGCAGACCTTCGTCCATGGCGATCGGGGCGATCAGCTCGACGTCAACGGTCACGTTGTCGCCCGGCATAACCATCTCGGTGCCTTCCGGAAGATGCACAATACCGGTCACGTCAGTGGTACGGAAGTAGAACTGCGGACGGTAGTTGGTGAAGAACGGGGTATGACGACCGCCCTCTTCCTTGGTCAGGATGTAAGCCTCGGCTTTGAACTTGGTGTGCGGGGTAATGGTTCCCGGCTTGGCCAGAACCTGGCCACGCTCAACCTCTTCACGGCCAACGCCACGCAGCAGCGCACCGATGTTGTCGCCGGCTTCACCGCTATCCAGCAGCTTGCGGAACATTTCAACGCCGGTAACAGTTGTTTTCGTGGTGTCTTTGATGCCCACGATCTCAACTTCCTCGCCCACATTGATGATACCGCGCTCAACACGGCCGGTCACAACAGTACCACGACCGGAAATGGAGAACACGTCCTCGATCGGCATCAGGAACGGCTGGTCCTTCGGACGGTCCGGCTGCGGGATATATTCGTCAACAGCGTCCATCAGTTCCAGGATCTTGTCTTTGCCGATGGCGTCGTCACGACCTTCCAGGGCGGCAAGCGCAGAACCGGCAATGATCGGAATATCGTCACCCGGGAATTCATATTCATTCAGAAGTTCGCGAACTTCCATCTCAACCAGCTCAAGCAGCTCTTCGTCGTCAACCTGGTCAACCTTGTTCAGGAATACAACCAGGGCCGGAACGCCAACCTGACGGGCCAGAAGAATGTGCTCGCGGGTCTGCGGCATCGGGCCGTCAGCAGCGTTCACAACAAGAATCGCGCCGTCCATCTGCGCCGCACCGGTGATCATGTTCTTCACATAGTCAGCATGACCCGGGCAGTCAACGTGAGCATAGTGACGCTTGTCCGTCTCATACTCAACGTGGGCCGTGGAAATCGTAATACCGCGCTCGCGCTCCTCAGGAGCCTTGTCGATGTTCGCAAAATCAACCGCTTTGCCGTGACCGGCATCGGCAAGTACTTTTGTGATCGCCGCAGTCAGTGTGGTCTTACCATGGTCAACGTGACCAATAGTCCCAATATTGCAGTGCGGCTTCGTGCGTTCAAACTTTTCTTTTGACATT